>CAMYJN010000001.1 GCA_947258625.1 uncultured Polyangiaceae bacterium
GGTGGCCTACTGGTTGTCAACACCGGCGCGTTCAGCTCGAACAACCTCAAGAAGGCCGGCTACGAGAGCAACCCGCTCGAAGACGGCTCGATGGATCGCTTTCGCATCTTGTCGCTCGACATCAACAAGATGACCCTCGACGCGGTCAAAGACGTCGGTCTCGGAGCGAAAGAGGCCAACCGCTGCAAGAACATGTGGACGCTTGGGCTCATGTATTGGCTCTTCGGTCGCGAACGCGACCAAACCGTCGCCTGGCTCAAGAACAAGTTCGCGAAGAATCCCAAGGTGGCCGAGGGGAACATCGCCGCGCTCAACGCCGGTCACATCTATGGCGAGAATGCGGAGTTGCCGCACGGAATCCACGCCTACGAGGTGCCCGCCGCCCATCTCACGCCCGGCGAGTACCGGAACGTCAGCGGTAACGAAGCCACCGCCTGGGGGCTCGTCACCGGTGCACGGCTTGCTGGCCTGAAGATGATGTATGGTTCCTACCCGATCACCCCTGCGTCGAGCCTGCTGCACCAGTTGTCGCGCCTCAAGCATTTCGGCGTGACGACCTTTCAAGCCGAAGACGAAATCGCAGCGATCGCGGCGGCGGTTGGCGCAAGCTTTGGCGGCTCGATCGGAGTGACGGGGACCTCCGGGCCAGGCATTGCCTTGAAATCCGAAACGATCGGTTTGGCGATTGCCGCCGAGCTTCCTTTGGTGATCGTCAACGTGCAGCGAGGTGGGCCGTCGACGGGGCTGCCGACGAAAACAGAGCAGTCCGACCTCTTCCAGGCCGTCGTGGGGCGGAACGGCGACGCGCCGCTGGTGGTCTTGGCCGCTGCAACACCCGGTGACTGTTACTACATGGCGATCGAAGCGGTGAGGATGGCCGTGAAATACATGACGCCGGTCATCTTGCTGACCGACGGCTATCTGGCGAACAGTGCGGAACCATGGCCGCTTCCTGACCTCGACGCGCTGCGACCATTCCCGGTTCAGTTCTACCGTGACCCGGAGGGTTTCCACCCGTTCCTCCGAGACGAGCAAACCCACGCGCGCGCCTGGGCTGTCCCGGGCACGCCCGGCCTCGAGCACCGCATTGGAGGCCTCGAAAAGGACCGCACCACCGGACACATTTCATACGACCCGCACAACCACCACCGGATGACCAAGATTCGCCACCAAAAAGTGGCTGGAATTGCGAGAGACATCGAGCGGGCAAAGGTCGACCAGGGCGACGGTGAAGGCGACTTGCTGGTCGTGGGCTGGGGCTCGACCTACGGAGCGATCAGTCAGGCGGTGCGCGTCCTACGCGAGAGGGGTCACGACGTTTCCCACCTCCACCTGCGGAACATCTGGCCGCTTCCAGAGGGGCTTGGCGATCTGCTTCGCTCCTTCAATAGCGTCTTGGTCCCGGAGCTGAACTTCGGGCAACTGACGATGCTGCTCCGGGCGGAGTTCCTCGTCCCTGCCGAGAGCCTCACCCGAGTCACAGGACAGCCTTTCCGAGTCGCCGGCCTCGTCGAATCGGTAGAAGAGCGTCTTCAACGGAGCGCAGAATGAGTCCCAACTCTCCCAAGAAAGAATACTCGCGCAAGGACTTCACCTCCGACCAAGAGGTGCGCTGGTGTCCCGGCTGCGGCGACTACGCGATTCTTGCCGCCGTGCAGCGCACCCTCCCAAGCCTCGGGTCGACGCCGGAGAACACGGTGTTCATCTCGGGAATCGGCTGCTCGAGCCGCTTCCCCTACTACATGAACACGTATGGCTTCCACACGATTCACGGACGAGCGCCTGCGGTGGCGACGGGCGTTAAGCTGGCCAACCCCGAGCTCGACGTTTGGGTGATCACCGGTGACGGCGACGGCCTTAGCATCGGCGGCAACCATCTGCTCCATGTTCTGCGGCGCAACGTCGACCTACAGATCCTGTTGTTCAACAACCAGATCTACGGCCTCACCAAGGGGCAGTACTCGCCGACTTCACAGGTCGGGAAGGTCACGCCGTCGAGCCCCCTCGGCTCGATCGATCAGCCCGTGGTGCCGACGCGATTTGCATTGGGCGCCGGCGCGACCTTCGTTGCACGCGCATTCGACATTTCGAAGAAGCTTCCCGAAGCTTTGACGGCCGCGCGGGAGCACAAGGGCGCGGCGTTCATCGAGATTCTCCAAAATTGCCCGGTCTTCAACGACGGCGTCTTCGATCTCGTTACCGATCGAAAGACGGGCCCTGCTTACCAACTCTGGCTCGAGCACGGGCAGCCGATGACGTTCGGTGCCAACGGCGGGAAAGGCCTGCGCTTCAACACCGAGACACTCAGCCTCGAAGTCGTGACCATCGGCGAGGACGGCGTGACAGAGCAGGACATCGTCATCCACGATGAGACCAATCACCAGCTCGCCTGGATGCTCACCGACCTGCCCAACGTCGTCGCCCTGGGCGTTTTGTACCGGCACCTGGGTCCGGTTTACAATGAGAGCGTCGAGACGCAGCGGGAGCTGGCCATGGATCAGTTCGGAGACCCGGATCTACACGCCCTCTTGAGGCAAGGACACACCTGGACCGTCACCTGAGGGCGCATCGTTGTCGACAGGTAGGGTCAAGACGATGCGAAGTCCGTGGGGCTCACGCACGCCAGCGGTGACGAAGCCAGCTGAGCGGAATGCCAAGTCCGCCATTTTGGCGAGTCCGAGCTTGGCGTTCGGGCGGCGGTCGATTTTCGCGAAGGGCGTGAATATCGTTCGAAGATCTCGATCGCTTGGGGTCACGCCGTCGTCTTCGATTGTCAAGACGGCCGCAGAGCCGACCACTCGGGTTGCGAGTCGGATCGATGCGACGGTCTTCGTCGCCGCCATGAATTGAATCACCCTTTCGAGGGCATCCTGCGCCAACCAGAGGTTGAGACGGGCCACTGGATCTCGACCGCTCAGGTCGAGCGTGACGGCGATTTCGAGGTTCGACACCGCGCTTCTAACGAGGTCGTTCAGAGAAAGGACTCGCGTTTGAAGTGGATTGTCGCTCGCAAAAGCTGCGAGATCACGCATGAGCTCGCGCCCCTCTTCCGCCGCGTTCCGGACCTCGCCCAGGTACTTCTCGCTCGCAGCAGGGTCTGAAGCATTCTTCTTGGCGAGGTGCGCGTTCCCGATGATCACACCGAGAATGTTGTTGATTTCATGAACGAGGCCGGCGGCGAGGTCTCTCGTCGCTTGGATACCCTCGGGATGGAGGATGCCTCTTCCCATCGACGGGGCGTCTTCATCGCTCATGATCGTCAAACCTCGAGTAGCTTCTTCACCGCACGAATCACCCGAGGCGCTTGGATCGGTTTCTCGATATAGGCGTTCGCTCCGAGCGCCATCGCGCGGTCGCGGTCGTTGGGCGCATTCTCCGTGGTGATAATCACGATTGGTGTCTTTTCGTGTCGCGGGTCGCCTCGGACGTGCCGCACGAGCTTGAGTCCATCCATCACCGGCATGTTGACGTCGGTCAAGACGAGATCGAACTGACCCGCAGCCAGCGCGCGGATGCCTGCTAGCCCATTGTCGGCCTCGACGACTTCCATTCCAGGGATTCGCAAGAGGGATTCCGCCAACATGTTGCGCATCGTTTTGGAGTCTTCGACTACGAGGCAGCGATAGCGTTGCATGGCTAGGTCAATCCTACGATACGAAGCGGCGCGCTCAAAGTTCGCGCCTCATTGCCTGCTTGGCCGGGTAAGCTCTGCGAGCATATCGCCAAGAGCCCAGATCCCGAGTGCATGATGCTGCACCCCACTCCGCTGAACAGCCGTGGGCATGCCCGAAACCACCGCGGTTTCCGGGGCCTCGACCAGGACGCTTCCTCCTTGCGCGAAAATGCTGCGCGCTCCGTTCGCACCGTCGTTTCCCATGCCCGTAAGCACGACGCCAATAGCCTTGTCGCCGAGCACGCGAGCTGCAGAGCTGAAGAGCTGATCGACGGAAGGGACGTAGTGAGATCCTCGATCGGGCGTAACGACTCGGATGGCCGGGCCGCGGTCCGAAGGAACGATCTCGATACACCGACCGCCCGGGCAGACGTACGCGTGCCCGCGAGCGAGCCGCTCGTAGGCTTTGGCCTCCGAGACTTTGAAAACGCCAGCCTTGTCGAGCCGAGCCGCAAAGGTGCGCGTGAACCGAGGGGGCATGTGCTGAGCGATCACCAGTGCGGCGTCTAGATTGTCGTGTAGGTGACGGAACAGCGTGACCAGCGCGCGCGGTCCGCCTGTCGATGCACCGATCGCGATGACCTTGGAGGGGACCCTCTTGAGCACCGTGGGCTCGTGCGTTCGACGCGCCGACGCACCGAGGTCCGCATCGAGCCCAAAGACATCCGCGAGGTCATGTTGGAGGGCAAGCGGCGATAGCTGCTGGACGACACGCACCTTCTCGACGAGCTGGTCGCGCAAGCCCTCGAGGGGAGCTTCCCCCCCGTGTGGTTTTTCGATGAAATCGATCGCCCCGAGCTCGAGGGCGCGGAAGATATTTTCTTTAGCCGAAAGACCGGACACGACGACCACAGGGAGTGGATGACGGTCCATCAAAAGTTGAAGAAATTCGAAGCCGTCGACGCGCGGCATGTCCAGATCCAACGTGATGAAGTCCGGTGGGCTGGCTTCGACCACCCGTAGTGCGTCCGCTCCATCCCGCGCAACGTCCACCTCCGAGATTCCGGCAATGTCTCGAAGGATCGCGGCGATTGTGCGGCGATTCAGCGAAGAGTCGTCTACGACGAGTGCGCGAAGCTCTCTCACCTAAATCGGCCTCGGCGGCACGTCGGTGAACGGGATCGGACGCCGGTAGACGATGTCCGTGGTGAGCTGCGTGATCTCGAACGCCGTGCTCGAACGAAGGAGCGACTCGCTGTGGCCCAAGAGCAAATAGCCTCCCCGGTTCAGTCGTTGGTAGATGGTCTCCAACACCTTCCTGCGGGATGCATCGTCGAAATAGATCAGGACGTTTCGGCAGAAGGTGACGTCGACGCGCCCCACGATTGCGGCGCGCCGCTGATTCATGAGGTTCAGATGACCGAAGTGGCACATCGCCCTGATGCGAGGATGGACTTGCCTGCCTTCATCCGTTTCGATGAAGTACTTCGCGTATTCGGGAATCATCGCCCTGAAGCTCGCCGAGCCGTAGGTCGCCCCACGCGCTTTGCTCAGGACCCGACGCGAGATGTCATTTCCGAAGACACGAACGTCCCAGCCGTCGAAGAGGCCGCTGGCATCGACGAGCATCGCGATCGTAAAGACTTCTTCGCCACTTGAGCATCCTGCACTCCAAACGTCGAGCCGCTTTGACCCGCGCGCAAGCGACCGCGCGCGCACGGCCGGGAGGATCTCATCGGTGAAGGCGCGAAGCTGATACGCTTCGCGAAAGAAATAGGTCTCGTTGGTCGTCAGAACCTCGGCAGCCGCTTCGAGCTCTCTTTCCGCCTTTGGGTGGTACTGTAGGTACCGGTAGTACTCAGCGAAATCCTCGACTCCCAGCGCGCGAAGTCGCTCGCGAAGACGCCGTTCGACGACATAAGCAGAGTCATCGGCGAAGTAGATTCCACAGAACTGATTGATGAAATCTCGGATCAGACGGAATTCCCTGAGCTTCAGACGCGGCCCTACGTCGTGCAGCAAGGTCATGTCACGCACCCAGCCGGAGGCCGCTCTCGATCGCGTGCCTGACCATGGAATCCGTCTCGTCCCTCAAGGCGCGGCGCAAGAGCAGTCGCGTGCGCTCGGTATCGAGATCGAGCAGCAATTTGATCGCCAACATTCGAACGTTCCAGGCCGAATGCGCGAGGCCCCGGCTCACGAGGCGCTCGGCGTCATGGACGGGCAGTGTTCGCGCGGCGCGAAGGCCGGCCTGGAAAATCTCATCGTCGGCATGTGAAAGCGCACGCTCGACGGCTTTTGCGACTTCCGAATCGCCCAACCAAGCGAGGGCATCCAGGGCTGCGGATACCACGACCGGCTCCTTGTCCTCCAACAGGGCGCGGATCCGGGGGATGGCCCCATTGGCTTCACGCCGTCCGAGGGCCAGAGCCGCCTCGGCACGCGTGGGTGCAAAAGGGGAGTCGAGCGCGGTACCAAGCGGGCCATCGGCCTCACCCGTGCTCATTTGGCCGAGCGTTCGTACCGCGGCGATTTGAACGTCGATGTCTTCGTCTGCGACCGCGTAGCCGATCAGCTGGGCCATGTCGCTCGCATTGGCAATTGCCAGCGCCTGCACCGCGGCTCTCCGCGTCCGTGGGTCGCCGCTGTGCAGGCCGCGCTTCAGAAGCTCTTCGGCGCCGGCCGAATCGAGTCGAGACAGCACGTGCGCGATGTCGGCGCCTCCGGGGCCATCGAGGTCGGCCTCGCGGAGCGCGTCCTCGACGGCGTCGGGCACCCGTTTCGCAAGCCCTTCGAGGGCGCTAGTCGCCGCGGCGCGAACCTGATGCGACGGACTACTCAGGCATTCGACGAGGGCCCGGCAATCACGCGGGTCGCCCCACCACAGAAGACTCTCCGCAGCCGCGGCCCGGACAGCGTCCACTGCATCCGTCAAGTCCCGCTCGATGAGACTTCGAATCCGATCGCGGATGGCAGCCGGCACCTCGTCCAAATGCCGGTGACTGAGCTCCGCAGCGAGCTCGAGCGCGATCGCCCAAACCCGCGGCTCGCTCCCCCGCTGCATCAGTAGCGGTTCTATGAGCACACTTCCAGACGTCCGAAGCGCTAGGACCGTTTCTGGGCTGACCACGTCATCGGCAACTGCTTGGAGGACCGCTTCGAGCGCGCTCTGGTCTCGGCACAATACTGCGAGGTACGCGGCCCCTTGCCGGGTCGGAGTATCGCCGTGCAGCAGAGCCTCGTGAAGCGCGCGCCGGAACGATTCGTTCGATGCGCTCAATCGGTCGATTAGCTCGGCGCGGTCACCTTGGGTTTCACGGGCAAGCACCGCGATGGCGCGAAGAGCCGCGGAAGACGTTTGAGGTGACGGATCGCTGGCAAGGTCGAGAAGGAACTCGAGCGCCTCGGGCGCGCCGGTCCTTCCGAGAAGCTCAGCGGAGATTCTGCGGACGATCACATCATCCACCGCCGGCCCGAGCTCGCTCCAAGTCAGCCGCGTGCCGAGTCGGGTAAGCCCTTCGAGAATCGAAATGCGCAGAAACAGGTGCGGCGTCGAGAGGCGCTCCTTGAGAAGACCCTCCGCGCGGCTGCCACCGATGCAAACCAGGGCCTCCACGGCCGCAGCCGCTACGTTTCCGTCGGGGCCCCGCACCAGGGGCTCCAGATGGTCGATCATGCGAGGGTCTCGCGTCTTGCCCATCGCCTCCACGAGGAACTTCTGCGCTCCTCCGCCCGCACCAGCCAACGCATCGGCAAACCTGTGCGCCTTCCCTTGAGCCACCATCCCGAGGACTTCGACCGCCGCGTTGCGTAGGCCGATGTTGTCGGTTTCGACGAGGCGAGCGAGCAGCGAATCGATGAGTGCATCTCTCTCCGCCGATTGAGCAGCCAGAGAAATGGCTTCCCGGCGCACCCGCCAGTCCGAGTCCGACAGCGCATCGACGATCTGTTCGAGCGGGGTGCCCCGAGGACGAAGGCTCATCCCTTGAACGGCCCGACGCCGCACGTCCGGATCGGCAGAGTGAAACGCCTCGTCGAGCCCATCTTGCGTCATGGCATCTCCGAAGGCAGGAACGGGATCTCGTCGGGCGCGATCTCGAAGGCAGGCTGAGCGACCCGGTCAGCATCGAGCAGAAACACGAGCCGCTCGTGATACCGATAGGCCGACTTGATTCCCCGCTCCAGATGGCGCTCATCCAGCATGGGCACGTGACGCTGCCGATTGTTCTCAGACGAAAAGACGTCGTGCACCGCATCCACCACGACCGCGACCAGCCCCCGACGAGTCTTGAGAATAAGCCATTTCGTGCGCCGTGTTGGCTCCTGAGGCGCCAAACCAAAAACGCGCCGCAAGTCGACGACGGCCACGACTTCCTCGCGATAGTCGGAAACCCCTAGAACAGCCGCGTGCTCGCGTGGGAGCGCGATGAGCGGGAGCGGGTTCACGATCTCACGAATGCGCGCGATCTCGAGCGCATACATCACCGAATCGACCTCGACTCGGATGAGGTCTCTGGCGAGCGCCAGACCGTAGGTCCTGCTCTCGCTCACTTCAGACCTCCCAGTAACGCTCCCGGATCGATGAGAATGACCATCTGATCACCATTACTCGACGACTCCGATGGAATGCGGGCAACTCCGACGACGTATTCGGAGAGGTCAGCGCTCATGGCACTGGCGTACTCGATTTGATCAGGCTGCAATTGAGACACCTGGACGACGCGATCCACCGCGACCCCGATGAGCTCGTCACCGACGTCGACCAGAATGACCCGTCCAAGGGGCTGCCGATCGAGCACCTCGAGTTTCAATAGCGTGGGCAAGTCGACCAGCGTGATGATTTCGCCTCTCACCGCGATGACTCCGAGAAAGTGCTCAGCCGAACGGGGAACCTCGGTCAAGGGCGGCGGCATGAGAATCTCTCGGACCGCGGACAATGGAAAGCCGTAGGTCTCGCTCCCCGCCGACACCGCGACTACCGGGATCGTCGCGTCGTCACTGCCTGGATCGGGAACCAGAGTGGCCCTTTGCGCACCAGCGGTCATGCGCGAGCCTCCACGGATGGGAGGGCCCCGCCACCATCGAAGTATTCGGAGAAGAGCGCCGGCGCGTCGAGCACCAGCGCTAGCTTCTGGTTCCCCAAGTCCGCGGCTCCCGCGAAGCCGAGAACGGAAGACAAGGTTGGGCCAAGCGCCTTGATGATCACGTCTTCCTGGCCCACCAGCTCGTCGACGACGAACCCAAGCTCTCGATTGCCCATCTCGCAGACGATCACGAATCGGCTCGCGTGCTGCTTCGCCCCTCGGAGACCAAACAACGGTGCGAGATCGCAGATCGGGAGCGTCTCGCCGCGCATGGTGAGCACTTTTCGGCCTTGGATCGTGCGAACGTCTTGCGGCGCAAAGGGGATGGCTTCGCGAACGGCACTAATCGGCAGCGCAAAGAGTCGCGCGCCTATCTTGATGATGAGGGCGCGGATGATGGCCAGCGTAATCGGAAGCGTCACCGTGATCTTGGTGCCAATGCCCTGTTCGCTCGCGATCGAAACCACTCCACCCATGCGAAGGATGTTGGTCTTCACCACGTCCATACCTACGCCACGGCCTGACAGATCGGTCACTTCCGCGTTCGTACTCAAACCGGGAAGGAAAACCAGGTTCAACATGTCCTGGCGAGTGAGCTCCTGGCCGGCCTCCGCAGTTAGCAAGCCGCGCGACACCGCCTTCTCGCGTAGCTTGTGCGCGTTCATGCCGCCACCATCGTCCTCGACCTCGATGACGACGTTTCTGCCCTTGTGGTATGCGTTGAGAGCAAGCGTGCCCTCCGCCGGCTTAGCAAGTCGCATTCGTGTCTCGACCGATTCGATGCCGTGGTCGATGGCATTGCGAACCAGATGCATCAGCGGGTCGGCCAGCTCCTCGACGATGAGCTTGTCCATCTCCGTGTTCGCGCCGGTAACGACGAGTCGAACTTGCTTGTCGTGCTCTCTTGCGGCTTGCCGCACGATGCGGCCGAACTTGCTGAATACCTGCCCCAACGGGACCATCCGAACATCGAGGATCCTCGTGCGCAGCTCGGATAGCTGGCGTTCAAAGCCGCGGCCGAGGCGATCGAGCTCCCGAAGCGATTGCCTGTACTTGGGGTCACCGTCAAGACCGGCGACCGCGCGGCCTACGGCGCTGCGCACCAAGGATAGCTCGCCTACGACGTTCATCAGGTCGTCCAACTTGCGGATGTCTACACGAACAGAGTTCGCCACCGACCGAAGCGAGGCCTGGCCCGTTTCGTCCTCGGGCTGAGGCAGTAGGCTTTGAGAGCCGGGGGGGATTGAGGTGAGATTCGGAGGAACCGTCGGTAGATGCTTTTGCTCTTCGATCGCCTCTACCGTTCCGTAGCGCCCCTCGAAATGTGCCTTGAGCTCCGCCTCCGGAACCCGGCTGGCAAGGAGCACGACCAGCTCGATCGACTCGTCGTTTCCGCCTTCCAGGCTTGGCAAGTAGGTGATGATCTCGGCGTCGTCGTGCACGACGTCGCGCAGGTCCTCGATCGAGTCATCGATCGCTGTCAGTTCGAACGTCGCACGAAGGCGATAGAGCTGCATACCCTCGCGGATGCACGCCCGAAGACGATGTTCTTCGTATTCCGTGAGGACGGAGAGGACCGCAGACCCGATGGCGTACTGATTCAGAGGATCGCCTTCCTCCACCGGCGGCTGAGTGCCAATCGAACGGACGGCTGCCACGTAAGCGTCTACTCCGGGGGCTTCTTCGGGCGCCTGAGGGTCATCGAGTGCCAAGAGCCGCTGAAACCGCTCGACCGAATCGAAGAGCACGTCGAGCAATGGGTCGCCGATGTCGGTTCGGCCGAGACGCAAGTCCTCTAGCAAGTCCTCGAGCGCATGGGCGATCGTGCCCACGTGCTTGTACCCAAACATCCCGGCGATGCCCTTGAGAGTATGAACGCTCCGGAAAATCTCGTTGATCAGTGATGAATCGGGACGTTCAGCGCGCTGATGGGCCTCGTCGAGCAGCAAGAGGTCGCGTGACAATGCCTCGACCAGCTCTTGGGCCTCGGCCAAGAACTCCTGCTGCACGTTGTCGCGCGGATCACTCACCCCGACACCTCTCCGTTTCGATCGGCCAAGCCTCGAATCAGCTTTCGAAGGTCGTCGACCCCGAACGGTTTCGCGAGGAAGGCGTCCGCGCCGAGCTTGGCGCCCCGCTTGGCATCCAGACCATCGGCGCGCGTGCTGATCAAGATCTTGGTAGCCCCCTGCTGCCTGGGGCTCTTCTTCATGAAGGCGAGCAGCTCGAGCCCATTGATATCGGGCATGTTGACGTCGACGATGACCACGTCGAACGCGTTCGAGGCAAGCAGTTGGAGAGCTTCGAAGCCGGTTTCGGCCTCTTGCACTCGCGCGAAATCAGCGTCCTCCAGAGCAGCGCGGACGAATGCGCGCACGGCGCTGCTGTCATCGACGATGAGTGTGTGAAATGCCACCCGAAACCCCCACGGACAGGATAACAGAGACAAACAAGGGGGGACCCGCCCTATTCGCGCCGGAACGAGCGGGATTTGGGCTCATCTGCCGCGCAGGATGAACAGGCGCACAGGCTTCGTAGGAAGCGATGGCTGTAGATCCCCGTCTGGTGACCGTCGCGCCAGACGAGTCTCACCGCGTAATTTCCCACGGATTGGATGTCACTCAACTCTAGGTCGCCGCCTTCCACGAACCGAATCGGACCTTCATGACCTTGGCAGTGCGCACAGGGACAGAAGCCGCGCAAGAGCTCGTGCGGGTAGACACTCCGGTGCCCGTCGGCCCAGTCGATTTCCATGACTCGAGCGCCACGCGGCGCACGCAACTCGATCGGCTCCAATGCTGCGCTCACGAGAGGCGCCCTTCCCAGCTATTCCAGGCTGCCGCGGTGCGCTCTCGAACCGTGACCGTTGCATGGTTTGCGTCGAGCTGTGCGAGCGCGTCGCGGATCTCTTGGCGCTCGCGCGCGGGCCAGGGCTGTTCAGCAAACTCCGAAGTCGCCTGAACAACAACCCAGCGGCGAAGCGATGCCGCTGACAGAACCAGCCGCCCGCCACCGCAGGCTCGACACACGATTCCCCCCCGCACAGCGTCAAACATCGCCGAACGCCCTGCGGCCGGCGCCTTGCCGCACACGACGCAGCGACCGAGCGTGGGCGCAAAGCCCAGGACCGCAAGCGTTCGAATCTGGAGCGAAAGCAAGGCTTCCTCCGGGGGCGCGCTATCATTGAGCGCCGTCAGCAAGCGCACTGTCGTGTCGAAGACCGCGGGCTCGGGCTCGTGGTCCGGAACGCGCTCGCGAATGACCGCTAGGGCTGCACCGGCGGCCCCGATTGCTTCGAGGTTTCGAAGGATGCCGTGGAACGAGCGGTCGACCGACACACGCTCGAGATGCGCGAGCTCACCGCGGCCCGGGCGGAAATGCGCGTTCATCAAGACGTAGGGCTGCAGGGCCCCGCCGAATCGGCGCTGACTCTTTCGCGCGCCCCGAGCAAGCGCGGAAAGCTTGCCGTAGTCCTCGGTTAAGAGCGTGACGATTCGGTCAGAGTCGCGATAGTCGACGGACCGCAATAGGAGCGCTCGGCTTTGGCGGCTTCGACTCGGCACGGCAGTGCGGAGGATAGCTCAATCGGATCGTCCTGTGCAGGCGCGCGCCGAACGAGCGAAAACGTGGCCACGATGATTGCAAAAAGTGCGAAGGTGGTGATCGCCAGCACCAAGGCCCCGTATCTGCGGCGACTGTGCACCGTGGCCAGCGGCGCAGGAGGCAAGGCTCGAGGGCGCTCCGAGTCGAATCGAGCAAGGACCTCGTCCGCGTCGATGTCGACCGCGGTAGCGTAGGCTTTGATGAAGCCACGAACGAACACGCCGCTAGGTAGATCTTCGAAGCGATCTTCTTCGAGCGACTCGAGCGTTCTGCGCGGTATGCGTGTGGTGCTCGCAACCTCTTCGATCGACAGATGGCGCGTCTCGCGCTCCGTCTTCAACCAGTAGCCGATCGAATCCGCCCTCATCGTGAGTCCTCGAGTAGGGTTTGACACATTCGTCCGTCGTTCGAGTACGGGTCTAGCTCCACGCAGCGCTCCAAGTCGGCGACGGCGTCTCGACGATGACCCAAGCGCGCGCGAACCTCACCGCGCAGCCGCCAGGCTCCTTGGAGCTCCACGCTGTTCGAACAAGACGGATCCGCTTCGAGTGCGCCCACGAGCGCGCGCTCGGCGTCTTTCAATTGCTGCAGATGCCAGAACGCTCGCGCCATCGTGTAGTACCCGACGCAAAATCGTGGCTGTATGCGGACCGCCTCCATCGTCGAGGTCACCGTCTCTTGATATTCCGCCAGGTGAAATTGTGCCAGCCCTAGATTGCCCCAGGCGAGATGTGGAGCTGCGTTCAGCTCGTCACTTGCGGACTCCCGGAGCACGACGACGGCCTCGTCGTAGCGGCCCAGCTCGATCAGGCACAGCCCGTAGATGTTGCGAGCCTCGGCAAGCGTGGAGCCGGCGCTCTGCTTTTCGAGAAGCTTGATCGCCGTGGCCAAGTGCGGCTCCGCATTTTGGTAGGTCCGGCGCTCCATCTGGATGAAGCCGAGAAGCAGGTGGGCCTCGGCATTTTCGGGGTCGAGCTCGAGCGCCTTGCGCAGATGCTCAATCGCGCCCGCGGTCTGCCCCTCGTCGCGAAGGCTGGCTGCGAGCTGAAATTCGCGATACGAGCGCTCACCGTCGGGGGTGCCCGCCGCCGACGTCGTGACACAGCCGATGGCTAGGCAGGCCAGCCAAACGAATCCCCAAGTACGCACCACCAGGTGGGTCTACTGAGTGCTTGGTGCTCGGTCAAGAAGGGGTGTCGGATTACCGACAGCTCAGGCCATGCCGAACATCGTCCTTTAGGGCGAGCAGAGCGTGAAGCTGGCGAAGCGCAGACGGGTTGCCAATGGTGATCGTTTGATCACCCACCGAGAGATAGCCGCGATCGCGCAGCTGAGCGATCACGGCTTTGACCTGATCGAGAGCCAGTGCAGTTCGAGTGGATAATTCGAGTGGCGAGAGCTCAAGCAGCCCGTCGTCGGCATCGTCGACCGCTCGGAGAAGCGTGTTCAGCACGCGGATCGCGGGATCTGGAAGCAGGAAGTTTTCGAGCTGCTCCTCGGTCCGCTGTAGGCGACGCACGAGCTGCTGCATGACACGCTCGCCGAGCTCCGGGCTGCGCCGCACCAGTGCCCGAAACGTGTCACTCTCGATAACAAGGGCGCTCGTCGTTTCGATGGCCTGCGCGGTGGCGGTGCGATGCGCCCCCGGCAGCAGGGCTTCTTCGCCGACCAGCTCCTCTGCCCCATACAGGCCAATATTGCGCTCGACGCCGCGCGCCCGCTTAACCAGCTGTACCCGGCCCTCGCCGATCAAATAGAGCTCGGTGGCCGGCGCTCCCGCGTAGTAGAGCGTCGCCCCCGCAGGGAAGCGGCGGCGGTATCCTTCTGTTCCTAGGTCTTCGGCCGGTGCAGCCATCGGGTCTGGTTACCCCATGAGGCCGAAGGGTCGCAACCGCTAATGCGCGAGGTGGCAGGCGACCTCGTGCCCGGACTCAATCGCCCGAAGCGCTGGAACCTCGCGATCGCAAAGCCCTTTTTGCGCGATCGGACAACGGGGATGAAACGCACAGCCGCTCGGTGGATCGAGGGGACTCGGCACGTCGCCCTTGAGTAAGAGTCGATGTTGATGGGCGGTCGGGTCGGGCTCGGGCGCCGCGCTGAGGAGAGCCTGGGTATAGGGATGACGAGGTCGCGCGTAAATCTGTTCTGACGTCGCAAGCTCGACCACGCGCCCGAGGTACATGACCGCGACCCGGCGGCTCACGTGCTCCACGACGTGCAGATCATGTGCGATGAAGAGGTAACTCAGCCCAAGCTCTTCTTGAAGATCACGGAGCAGGTTAACGATCTGCGCCTGAATGGAAACGTCCAGGGCGCTGACCGGTTCGTCGGCCACGATGAAGCTCGGCGACACAGCGAGGGCTCGCGCGATGCCGATCCGCTGCCGCTGTCCACCCGAAAACTCGTGCGGGTAACGGCGCATGTGCTCGGGTCGCAGGCCCACACGCTCGAGCAGGGCCGCGATGCGCTGCTCTTCCTCGGACGCGGAGCTCACCTTTCCATGCACACGCAGTGCCTCGGAGAGCGCCGCGCGTACCGTCATGCGCGGGTTCAGCGAGCTGTACGGATCCTGGAAGATGATCTGCATTTTGCTGCGGAAGGGCCGCAACGCAGTTTGGGACAGACCGGTGATGTCTTGCCCTTCGAAATAAACGCGGCCGCCGGTGGGGTCCTGGAGTCGCAGGAGCAAACGGCCGAGTGTGCTCTTGCCACAGCCCGATTCCCCGACCAGGCCCAAAGTTTCGCCCGGCATCACTGCGAGGCTAACGCCGTCGACCGCACGAAGCTCGGCACGACCACGCCCGATGCCACGCGAAGGGCCGCTAAACGACTTGCGCAAGGACTCAGCGCGAACGATCGGTTGCTCGCTCACCCCGACACCTCGGCGTGAAAGCAGGCGACGTCGGATTGTTCAAGCTGCTGCAAGGCCGGCTCCTCGACCCGGCAGACCTCCGTCACGAGGTCGCACCGGTCCTGAAAACGGCATCCGGTCGGCAGCTTGCGCAGGTCGGGAACCATTCCGCGGATGGTCGGCAGGCGCTCCCCTCGATTGCGCACGCTCGGGAGGCTGCGCAACAACCCACGGGTGTAGGGGTGCCTGGGCGTCTGAAAGAGAGTCCCGGTTTCCGCATGCTCGACGATCTTACCTGCGTACATGACCGCAATCTCTTGGGCGAACTCCGCCATCACGCCGAGATCGTGACTGATGAAAATGATGCTCATGCCAAAATCACTTTGAAGCGAGCGAAGCAAGTCCAGGATCTGCGCTTGAATCGTGACGTCGAGTGCTGTCGTTGGCTCATCCGCGATCAAGAGGCGAGGTTCGCAGGCCAGGGCCATCGCGATCATGGCACGCTGTCGCATACCTCCCGATAGCGTATGCGGATACGAGTCGATGCGCTCGGAGGGTGCCGGGATTCCGACGAGATCCAAGAGCTCGATTGCGCGGACCCTCGCAGCACGACGGCTGACGCTCTGGTGAAGTCGAATCGCTTCCACGATTTGCGATCCGACCGTGTACACCGGATTGAGCGAGGTCATCGGTTCCTGAAAGATCATGGAAATCTCGTTCCCTCGGAGGCTTCGCATCTCTGCCTCCGGAAGCTGGAATAGGTCCTGCCCGTCGAAGAGCGCCTCACCGCCCTCGATGAAGCCGGGCGGGCTTGGAACGAGCCGCATGATCGACAGAGCCGTCACGCTTTTCCCGCAACCGCTCTCCCCCACGACGCCGAGGGTCTGACCCGGAAACACGTCGAACGAGACGTCGTCGACGGCTCTCAGATAGCCCTCATCCGTCTCGAATGCCGTGACCAGGTGGCGCAGGCTGAGCAGCGGTTCCGTCATGCTGCGCCACCTTAGCACCCACCGAGAAATGCCTCGCGTTTCAGGGGCAGGACGCGAGCTCAATCGACATGCCTGGGCTCGGCGCTTGCTGGAACGCCCCGTCTGGAATCTCTGGGTTCAGCGAAATCGACTTCACCCGAACCGACGTATCGGCATCGTTGACCTGGTCGACGAACCGCACCTTGGTTGGAAACGATTGCCCGTCGACGTCGATGTATTCGTCGTAGGTCGCTTCCCACCGTGTGTCGCCGTTCGGAGCTCGTTCGACGGAGCGTCGAAGGGTGAGGCGCTGCTCGGTTGGCGTCTTGTCGAGGTCGTCCCGGGGCACAGAAAACGAGACTTCTTGCGTTGTCCCATCGGCGGCAACGAGGGTCACGACATAGCGGCCGTCGCGGCACTCCATGGACTGCCCGGTGGCTTCGATCGTGGGCGTGTCGCCCGTCAGGAGACGGAGCACGTTCTCGGCGTCGACCGAAATCCCCAAGAGGCGAGCGATGTTTTCGGGGCACGTCGGGCCGTGCACAAACGCCCCCTCCCGCAAATCGCTCAGCTGGAAAGTCTCTCCATCGCTGGTCAACACGGCGGCCGGCCCAACCTGGGTCATCACGTCGAAACGCACCCGGTTTGGCCGCTCGAGGAACATGAAGACGGTGCCTCGAATTCGCCCGTCGCGCGCCCACTGCGTCACGCGGGCTTCGGCTTTGATAGCTTGCCAGCCGGCTTGTTGATTCCGGTGGTCGTCGAGCGCCCTACCCGCATCGCTGCGCATTTGGAGAGGACAGGAGGGAGCCGACTTGCAGCCCGCGGCGGCCAAGCACAGCAGAAGCAGCGCAGTGAGGCACGGGCGCGTCACTAGTTGTTCAGCGCGCCCTGGTTGATCCATTCTTCGACGACCTGTACGAGCGAATCGCTGACGAAGCTTCCAAGCGGCATCGAATCGCCGCACGTCTGCATCGCACGCATCTTCTGAACCATGATTGAACCGGCTGAATCGTTGGGGATCACGAGGGTGCCCTGCCCCGCGCAGTCACCCGGGTCAGCGGCCAGCGCATTGACCACCGCCGACCAGGATTCAGCCGGCCAGTTGGTCGTGTCTGCTGTATCGGCGCCGGTTAGATTCAGCGCAGTCAGGCCCGCGTCGCTGGCGCCACCAGGAATGATGCCGTCGAGAGGGTTGTTCGGGTTTTGGTCCGTGTTGTCGTTGCTCGGCCCGTGACAGATCACGCAGTCGGTGAACATGATACCGAAGTAGATATCACTCCAGGTCGGATCAGGAAGGTCGCTCGGCCCGCTGTACACACAGATCTCGTTGTCGACGCTTTGGCAAAGCTCGAGCTCGTCCGTGGCCAAAGGCGGCGTCTCCGTCCGCGCAATCGCAGGGGCCTGGCACGCGAGCCAGTTACGAACGATCTCTTGCCCTTCACTCGAATCGATCGAAGGAAGCTCGGCGGAGCGCTCGGGACGATCCGGATCGGTCGTGCGAATCCAAGGCGTGTTGTTACGGACTCGTTGACCGGCTTCCCCGGGCGGCATGGTGCCTGAGCGGATTTCCTGGATCATTCCCTCGGCCCAGTTGTTCACCTGGTTTCGATTGTTCTGCAGGTTACGCAGGCGCTCGCAGTACAATGTGTCGGTTTGACCACCTTCACAACTCTCGAGTGGCTGCGCACAGCTTGGATCGTCCGTCACGTCGGTGCAGGCCAGGTCCACGTCGAAATTCAGTCCTGCCGGAACGCCGATTCGGTCGGCGCCGACGGCGGCGGGCGCATGACAGAACGATCCATCGCCACAGGTCGATTGAACGAGCGCCTGCCCCTCGTACATGGGGAGGCCGTCGGTCGCGCGATACACGATGTCGAACGCCGCAGGCCCTTGAATCGGGCGTTCGCGATCCCACTTGAGGTTGCATTCGCCGAGGTCACGTTTGCAGCCCGGAAGGCTCAAGAGGCAAAGGGCCGACACCAGGAACGGAAGAAAGGAAGGACCACTGCCGACGCCAAGCATACGAGCCGGAAAATGCGTCTGATGCCCCGCGGAGTCAAGCGAGTTGCAGGTCTGCTCAAGCGGCGGGTCGCAGGTGTTCCAGGCGTTCGCGCAGTTTTTCGCGGGCCCTGACCTCGAGTTGGCGTACTCGCTCTTTGCTGACGCCCATTTCCCGTCCGAGAGCCTCCAGGGTGCAGGGCTCGTCGGAGAGGATGCGCGCTTCGACGATCCGCTGCTCGCGATCCGTCAAGCTCTGCATGGCGGAGTCGAGGGCAGCGCGGACGTGGTGCACAGCTTCCGAGCGGGCAACGGACTCTTCCGGAGTCGGCTGCTTGTAGCTCATGCGCTCCATGGCGGTGGGCGCATCGGTCACGCTGGCGTCGAGAGAAAGATCGCCCCGAGCCAGCAGAGGCCAAAGCTGTTTTGCGCGTGTGAGCGGCATCCCGCTTTCTTCGGCCAGCACCTGCGGAGACTCGACCGACTTCCGCCTGAACGCGCGCATCGCGCGCCGCTCCGTCCGGGTCGTTCCCAGCCGGACGATCCGGTATGAACGGACGACATAATCGCGAATCTCAGCGCGGATCCAATAGGCTGCGTAGGTGATGAGCCGACACTTCTTTTCCGGATCGAACTTCGACGCCGCCTTCAAGAGCCCGAGGTTGCCCTGCTGAACGAGATCCTCGAGCGGCACTCCCCAGCGCCGATACTCGCGCGCGATCGCGATCACGAACGGCAGGCTCGATTCGATCAAGCGAACGCCTGCCGCTTCGTTGCCTTCTGTCCAGCTCTGCGCAAGCTCACGTTCGGTTTCAGCATCGAGGATCTCGACCCGCTTGAGCGAAGCGCGGTATCGGTCCAGAGCCGTTGCCGTGATGACCGTTGTCATGCCGCGTGCCCGATGCAGTAACCGTGCCGAATGCAGACTTGCTGAAAAGCGAGCCTAAAACCGCGGACGTGCCGCGACTACCGTGGCGTTTCGCCACATGCGGCAGCCGAATCGCCGCGGCAGGCTGCGCGCGCTTTGCACTCGAGGCGCAATTCTCGCGGATGCGCAAAAAGGCTGGATTTTTCCATGTCTACTTTGCCCAGGAGGCCAATTATGCTAGTTTCCAGGCGTGGAAGTCGTCCTTCGCAAAGTAGGCCGCAAGTCGGGTCGCGCCGTCGTAGGGCGTCTGCTGAGACCTCCGCGCAAGGGCTCCGTCGTCGTGATCGAGTTTGCCGATGGCCTGCACGAGTACGTCACGACTCCGGTGAAGCGCGTACTTCAACTGTGCGGGCAGGACACCTACTACCTGCAGACGGCAAACAGCCGGTACCGGCTGGAGGTTCGCTCGAGCCAATCGGGTGTGGTCGATCAGCCGGTCGCGAACTGACCGGAGCCCCGCAATAGTTTGCCGAGCTTGTGGACTAGCTGTTCGAGCACGGCTTGGAGCTGCGCGAAGTCTTCTTTTTTGATTTCGCTGGTGTGCTCGTCGACGTAAAGCGCCCGGTTCAGCTCGATCTGAACTGCGTGCTGCCCTCGCTTGGGGGCTCCGTAGCTGGATGTCGTCCAGCCACCGCGATACGGATCGTCATGCTTCACACTCAGACCTGCTTCGCGGAAGTGCGAATCGATTAGATCGATGATGCGCCCATCGGCAGTCGAGCGGCCGCGCGTCCCAGGCACGACGTCCGCTCGGCGAACCTTGCCCCCGCCAATGGTCCGACGGCCCGACGAGGGCATCGAATGGGCCGCAAGAATCAGCACACGGCCGTGCTCCCGCAGTATCTGCGCCGCGACGTCGCGAAGCGCTTGATGGTACGGGTTGTAGAAGAGCTCCAGCCTTCTGCTGAACTGTTCGATGCTCAGGGGCGCCCGTAACAAGGGCGTCCCATCGGTCCTTGCGCGCCACACGACGCCGCGCGCAGGAATGTGACGCCCTCTCGGATGCCTCGGCACAGCGGCCGAATCGACGTCTTCGGGCCCACGGTTGAGATCGACGACGTATCGCGACACACGGGACACCAGGAGCGTCGCGCCGTTTTTGGGTGCGCCCCGATAGAGCTGATCGACGTAGATGTCGGAGTCGCGCAGCACGGCCAGCGGTGTCGACTGGATTTCAGATTCGACTTCCGGAGGGACCTGCACGCCCGAGTGCGGCACCTCGACGAGAACGGCACTTGGGGTCGTGCGTGGATGGGTTAGCTCGACGTAAGACACGGGGGGCTCAAGCGCTGAACGATTCACGGAAAGGCATCTGCGAAGGACTCACCTTGGTCCGAACCAGCCGGCACGCAAGCCCTAGATAAAGCGCTCGGTACGCGGGCTCCAGATCGGCCCCCGAACCGCTCTGTCGCGCGAGGATTCCTCCGAGAGTCGTATCCCCCGAAACGGAGTCCAGCACACTCACCCAGCGACGGTCCATGCGAAAAGTCTGGAGTGGCGGCCCGTCGTCGCAGCGTTCGAGCACTCTCTCGCGCAGCGGATCGAGCACAGACTCTATCTCCTCGAGGTGCGCTTCGTTCGCGGCATCTCGGATGAGCTCGTACGGGTCCAACCCCATGGGGAACGTTTCCTCGTGACTCCGAGCACCGCGAACAAAAGCCCACTCGCCCCGCCGCCATCGAAAGGACTCCATCAG
>CAMYJN010000002.1 GCA_947258625.1 uncultured Polyangiaceae bacterium
CTTTGACGGGCGCGCGCTCGGCTTCCTCTTCGACCTCGAAGAACTCCGCGCGTGTGAACCCGAACATGCCGGCAACGAGGTTGGACGGCACCATCTCGCACTTGTTGTTGTAACGCATGACGGCATCGTTGAAAGCCTGCCGTGCAAACGAGATCTTGTTCTCGGTCGTCGAGAGCTCCTCGGACAGCTGCATCATGGTCTTGTCCGACTTGAGATCGGGATACGCCTCGGAAAGGGCGAAGAGCCGGCCGAGCACACCGCTCAGGCCTGCTTCAGCGCTTGCGAGCCCTTGCATGGCCTGGGCGTCTCCTGGGTTGGCGGCCGCCCGGGTGCGGGCGCCTTCGGCCGAATTGCGGGCAGCGATGACGGCTTCGAGGGTCTCGCGTTCATGGGCGAGGAACCCCTTGGCGGTTTCGACCAGGTTTGGAATCAGGTCATGGCGCCGCTTCAGCTGCACGTCGATCTGGGCGAATGCGTTCCGAAAACGGTTCCGAAGGTTGACCAAGCCGTTGTAGATGCCCGCGAACCAGGCGATCAGCGCGACAGCAATCACCAACAAAGCAACGAGCCACACCATGGCGTCCTCCCCTGCCTGCAAAAGGCGCTTTCAGTGTAAGTGCCGCTCCCTATAAACTCAAACCCAGATGAAATCGGACAAGACGGTGTTGATTACGGGCGCCAGCACCGGGATCGGCCTCGAAATCGCTCGCGCGCTGATGAAGACGGACTATCGCGTTTATCTCACGGCGCGCGAGAGCTCGCGTCCGCGCTTCGACGCCCATGCGATCGGCGAATCGCAACACGTTCGGATCCGCGCACTCGATGTCACGAAGCCGGAGCAGCGCGAAGCGATGATCGCCGAGGTCGAGCGGGATTGGGGCGGCATCGACGTTCTGATCAACAATGCCGGCGTTTCCTATCGCGCCGTGGTAGAGCATGTCGACGAGCGGGAACGACTGGCGCAGATGGACGTGAACTTTCGCTCACCGATGGAGCTGATCCGCCTGGTGCTTCCGGGGATGCGAGCGAAGCGGGCGGGGCGGATCATCACAGTGAGCTCCGTCGGCGGCATGATGGCAATGCCCACGATGGCCGCGTACAGCGCCTCGAAGTTCGCCCTCGAAGGCGCACACGAGGCGCTTTGGTACGAGGTTCGGCCCTGGGGGATTCGGGTCAGCCTGGTGCAGCCGGGCTTCGTCGATTCCGACGGTTTTCAGAAAGTCCGGTACACGAACCAAAGCGATCGCTCCGAGCACGAGCTGGCCGAGCCCTACCACGAACACTACGTCAACATGGCGCCGTTCATCGAAAGGCTGATGAAGGCTTCGCGTGCAACCCCGGCGTCGGTCGCCCGCGTTGTGCTCAAAACGATGCGCCGACCAAATCCGCCACTGCGCGTGCCAGCGACCATGGACGCGCAGGCCTTCACGCTGCTTCGGCGTATCCTGCCGCGCAGCACGTACCATTGGCTCCTCTACAAAATGCTTCCACGCGTCGATGTTTGGGGGCCGTCGCCAAAGCGCTTGTCGGCGCTGCCGCCCCCGCGACACGAAACCGATTGATCAGCCCATATGGCGCGAACGAACTTCCGCGCACATGACTCTCCGATGCCGCTGCTCGCCCCGGTAATCACCGCGGTCTTGCCCTCAAACTTTCTCATCCGGTCGCCTTTCTCGCTTCGAGCATCAGCTCGGCCAACTTCGTGAACACCTGGCTGACGTTGTCGCCTGTCTTTGCGCTACCTTGGATCAGGAACCAGTCGAGCTTGCTCGCTGCGTCGATTTGAGCCTTGCTGAGCGCGAAGTCGCCCGTCAAATCGGTTTTGTTGACGACCAGGATCGCCGGACGCGAGCCGATGAAACCGCGCTCCTTGGCCTGCGCCTCGAGCAGGTGGTCGAGCGTCTGCGGCTTGGTGGCGTCCACCACGAAGATGAGGCCCGACGCCCCGGAGATGAAGGAACGATTGTATTGCGCCCCGGTGTCGGCCCCTGCCGGATCCCAGAGCATCATCTCGAGCGACACGTCGCCCAGCTCGACCGTCCCCGAGAAGATCGACATCGCAATCGAGGGATTCTGCTCCCGATCGAAGCGGTCCTCGACGAATCGCCGAACTAGGCTCGATTTCCCAACCCCCGACACGCCTAGAAGACAGACTTTCCGCTTCAGCCGCATCCCTCCGTAGTACGCCAAGTCCGGTCAGCGGCAAAGCCCCCCACAGGGGGTGGCGGCGACACACCCTCTTGCCCTAGAGTCCGGCCGATGAGCGAGCACAAAGAGAAGCTGGAGTTCGGCGGAGTCCCTGGGAACTTCGCCATGATCGTCGGACTGCCCATTTTCACGGCGTATCTTTTCTTCGCGGTGCGTTTCAACGACGGCGCCGTGCTTCCGGGGCCCAGCGCCGATTGGGAGGGTTTCAAGCAGGCGATGATGCCGACCGGACGGGCCGCGGTCATCTATGGCGTTTGGTTCGTGCTTCAGGCGCTGCTTCAGCGGTATGCGCCCGGCCGCGAGGTGCTCGGCGCCGAGCTGCCTGACGGCAGCCGCCTCCCCTACCGGATGAACGGCCTGTTCTCGCTCTTCGTGAGTTTCATCGTGGTGGCCATTGCGCACTGGTCGGGTGTGTTCTCGATTCGCGAGCTGTACGACCAGTTCGGCGCGCTGATCAGCGTGATGACGATCTTCGTATTTTTCTTCAGCGCCTATCTCTACTGGTACGGGAAACAGCACGGGCAGGCGCGCCATCTGAGCGGCAAGTTCATCCACGATTTTTGGATGGGGACGGGCCACAACCCTCGCATCCCACCGGGACGCGAAGGCCTCGACCTGAAGATCTTCTGCGAAGCGCGCCCCGGGCTGATTCTTTGGGTGCTGATCAACACCTCGTTCGCCTACGTGCAGTACCAAGAATACCGCTTCGTTTCGACGTCGATGATTCTCGTCTGGCTTTTCCAGATGTTCTACATCGTCGACTACTTCTGGAACGAGGAGGCCATCCTCACCACGATGGACATCAAGCACGAGAACTTCGGCTACATGTTGGCGTTCGGCGACTTGGTCTGGGTGCCGATGACCTACTCGCTCCAAGCGCACTACCTCATCGACCGCGTGCACTCCCTGCCGTGGTGGGGCGCACTGCTGATCGTCGCCGTCAACATGCTCGGCCTCTACATCTTCCGCGTGGTGAATCTGCAGAAGCACAAGTTTCGCAAAGACCCGGACAACGCCCGGATTTGGGGCAAGAAGGTTGAGTACCTTCAGACCGAGCAAGGCGGGAAGCTGTTGCTGTCCGGATTTTGGGGTTGGTCCCGTCACTTCAATTACGTCGGGGACATTTTAATGGCGCTTTCCTGGTCGCTGCCTTGCCTCTTCGGCTCGGCCCTCCCCTACTTCTACCCGATCTACTTCGCGATATTGCTGATCCACCGCGAGCGTCGGGACCACAACTTCTGCTCTAAGAAGTACGGCGAGGACTGGAAGCGATACTGCGAACGAGTCCGCTGGCGGATCATCCCTGGGCTCTACTAAACTCCGGCATGGCCCGCACTCCGGTTGCTTCCGCTGACGTCGAGCGCATCGAGCGCAATCGCAGGGAGCAGGGCAGCGACCTGGTCGCGGTCGAAGAGCCGCTTCAGATTCTTCTCGAGCGCGGTGAGGCACACGCGCGCAGCGAGGCCCCGCTGGCGATGACGATGCGCACCCCGGGTCACGATCGGGATCTGGTCACCGGCTTTCTATTTGCCGAAGGCGTCATCGCCGGGGTCGACGACCTGGTCAGCGTCCGCCACTGCCGGCGTTCGGACACTCCGGACAACGTCGTCCGCGCGGTGTTGCACGAACGCGTCGTCGTGCCTTCGCGATTGCTCGAACGGACGCTGACGATGACCAGCGCCTGCGGGGTCTGCGGGGAGCGCACCGTGGAAGCCTTGTCGAACGCGGGCTGCGCAACGCTTCCGCTGAAGCGAGGCGCGTTCCGTCCTTCGGCCATTCGTCTCGCGCTTCTCTCCTTGGAAGAGTCGCAGGCCTGGTTTCGCCATACCGGCGGCACGCATGGCGCGGCGCTGTTCAACGATGCGGGCGAGCTCTTGCTGCGCCGCGAAGACGTCGGACGACACAATGCGCTGGACAAGTTGGTCGGCGCTTGGCTTGGCAATGGTGCTCCCGATGCAGCCAGCGGCTTCGTCGTGGTGAGCAGCCGGGCGAGCTTCGAGCTCGTCCACAAGACAGTGCGCGCCGGCTTCCCGATGATGGTCGCCATAGGCGCGGCATCGAGCTTGGCGATTGAAACCGCGTGCCGATTCGACCTCACCTTAGTGGGCTTCGCACGCGAGAACCGCTTCAACGTCTACGCGAACGGCGAGCGGATCGCCCTCGAGCCCAGCGAGGCTAGGTTCGTGCAGGTTGGGGCAGGTTGATGACGAGTCACCGACCGAGCAGCGCCGAGCCGCCCGAAACCGACGACCACTTGCGCATCGAGGCGCCCCAGAAGAAGGCCGCGGGCCTCGCGTCGGTGCGTTCCTCGTTCGCACACATGCGCCTGCACGGCCATGGGCTGCCGTCCGCGATTCGCATCCTCGGGCAGATGAACCAAGTCGACGGCTTCGACTGCCCCGGCTGCGCGTGGCCCGACCCGGACGACCGCGCCGCGATGACCGAGTTTTGCGAGAACGGCGCGAAAGCCGCGGCTTGGGAAACGACTCGGCGACGACTCGACGCCAGCTTCTTCGAGCGATACAGCATCGACGAGTTGGCCAATCGATCCGACTACTGGCTCGGCCTTCAAGGCAGGCTCACCGAGCCCCTCTTGCTGCGTCCGGGCTCTCGTTTCTACGAGCCGATCAGCTGGGACGAAGCGTTCAAGCGTGTGGCCGAAGGCCTGAAGGCGCTCGACTCCCCCGACGAAGCAGTTTTTTATACGTCGGGCCGGACGAGCAACGAAGCGGCGTTCCTCTATCAGCTCTTCGTGCGCGCGTTCGGGACGAACAACCTGCCCGACTGCTCGAACATGTGCCACGAGTCGAGCGGCGTCGGGCTCGGGGAGACGGTAGGCATCGGCAAGGGCTCGGTCACGCTCGACGACATCCACGAAGCCGACACCATCATCGTGATGGGTCAGAACCCCGGTACCAATCATCCGCGCATGCTGACGGCCTTGCAGAAGGCAAAAAAGAACGGCGCGCAGATCATCGCCATCAACCCGCTACCCGAAGCGGGCCTGATGGGTTTCGTCAATCCGAAGAGCCCGGCGCAGGTGCTCAGCGGCGGGACGCAGGTCGCCGACCTCTTTCTTCAGGTGCAGATCAACGGCGACGTCGCTTTGCTCAAAGCTCTGATGTGCCTCTTGCTCGAAGAGGAAGCCAAGCGGCCGGGTGAAGTGGTCGACGAAGACTTCATCGGCCTCTTCACCGAAGGCTTTGCGGAACTGCGCGCGCACTTGGAGGCACAGGATGTCGATGCGCTGCTCGAGTCCGCCGGCATCACGCGCGCCCAGGTCGAGCAAGCCGTCGACATCATCCTGCGAAGCCGAAAGACAATTGTTTGCTGGGCGATGGGCCTGACACAGCATCGAAACGGCGTCGGCAATGTCCGCGAAATCGTGAACTTCCTCTTGATGCGCGGCAGCATCGGCATGCCCGGCGCCGGGACCTGCCCGGTGCGCGGCCACAGCAACGTTCAGGGTGACCGGACGATGGGGATTCACGATCGGCCGTCGGAGGCGCTGCTCGATCGAATCCAAGAGGTGTTTGGCTTTGACCCGCCCCGCAAGCCTGGGTTCAACACCGTCGAAGCGATTCACGCGATGCTCGACGGCCGCGCCAAGCTCTTCTTTGCGATGGGAGGCAACTTTCTTCAGGCGACACCGGACACCGAGCGAACCGCGCACGCCCTCCAGAAGTGCAAGATGACCGTGCACGTGAGCACCAAGCTCAACCGCGGTCATCTGATTCACGGCAACTGGTCGATCATCTTGCCCTGCCTCGCCCGCTCCGAAGTCGACGAGCAAGCCTACGGGCCGCAGTTCGTCACGGTTGAAAACTCGATGGGCGTCGTCCATTCGTCACACGGCCACCTGAGCCCTGCCGATCCAAAGCTCTACAGCGAATCGTCGATCGTGGCCTGGCTTGCCGAGCAAGTGCTCGGCCCGGAAACGCCGGTGAGCTGGTGCTGGTTGATCGAGAACTACGATCGCATTCGCGATTTAATCGAGCAGACAATTCGGGGTTTCGAAGACTTCAACGCGCGTGTCCGTAAGCCTGGCGGCTTTCACCTCTACAACAGCGCGCGTGAACGCCGGTTCGATACCAAAAGCGGCAAGGCGAAGTTCACCATCAATCCGGCGCCCGACCTGGCGCTGCCCGATGGCTGCTTCCGGATGATGACCGTCCGCACCCACGACCAGTACAACACCACGGTCTACGGAAACGACGACCGCTACCGAGGCGTCCGTGGCGGCCGTCGCGTCGTTTTCATGAACGAAGCCGACATGCAGCAAGCCGGCATCGCGGCCGGCTCCAAAGTCGATATCACGAACGATTTTGGAGGCGCACGGCGAATTGCCCCCCGGTTCACGGTCGTCCCCTACCCGATACCAAGCCGTTGCGTGGCGACGTATTTCCCTGAAGCCAACGTCCTGGTTCCCTTGAACCGGTTCGCCGAAGGCAGCTTCACGCCGGCCTCCAAAGACGTCACCGTTCGCGTCGCCCCGAGCACCTAAGAAACGCTACAGGCGGCGCAGGATTTCGTCAGCCGCGCGTTCGCCCGACTGAATCGCACCTTCCATGTAGCCGATCCATTCGGTGGCCGCCTCGGTGCCAGCCCAATGGATTCGGCCTTCGGGCTTGCGAAGGTGCGCAAACGATTTGGTGAGCACGCCGGGCGGCAGGCCACCGACCGGGCATCCGCGGGACCAGGGCTCCGCGCCCCAGTCGAGCTCGTGGTACTCCTCAAACGATTTGGCTTCGTCGCCGAAGTAGCGCGCGAGCGCATTGGCAACGCGGCGCTTTCGGTCGGACAGGGGTTGCGCCGACCATTGCCGCGCTTGGCTTCCAACGACGAAGCCGACCAAGGCCGGTTGCCGGCCGTCGTGCGAGGTGTTGTCGTAGACCACGCTGAGCGGCCCGTCGGAGCTGACTACCTCGCCCGAGAATCCCGCCTCGCGCCAGAACGCGCGTTCGTAGGTGACGAGCACCTTCACCGCTGCACCCATCGCAAAGCGCTGCGTGACTTGGTCGCGGCCAACCGACACCGGCGGCTGGTATTCGATTCGCCCGGCGAGCGGCGGCGGAACAGCAACCACTGCGAAGCGCGCAGCGACTGAGCGACCGTCGGACAACGCCTCGACGCCGTCGTGGTTCTGGACGATCGTCCGAACCGGCGTGCCGAGGATTAGCGAATCACCGAGCTCTTTGGCGAGCGCGTTTGAAATCGACTGTGCGCCGGGGACGAAGCGATCCTGCTGCGCCCCGCCGCGGGTCTCCGAATGGCTCAGCAGCCCGCCCCCTGCGTTGAGGTACATTAGGAAATAGAGCGCCGACAGCTCGCGCGCCTCAGCGCCGAAAATCGAGCGAATCGCCGCGTCCATCACCGCTAGGATCTTGGCTGACTTCACGAAACGAGCCCGCCAGGTCTCGAGCGTTTCGCCATCGAGCTCGCCGGCGCCCTCCGCGCTCATCGGCGCGGCCGCCGAAATCCGCTTCTGCACGCGGTGCAGGTAGCTGAGCGCACCCTGCATCTGAATCAGAGAGGGCAGCGACATCGAAGCGACCGACCGCTTGTAGGTAGACACCTTCCCCTCGACTTCCAAAACCTTCTTTCCCTCGATGTAGGTCGGGAAGGTTTGAATCCCAAGCTCGTTCGCAAGCGCATGCACGCGCTCTTGCTCCGGGCCGATCCACTGCCCACCCAAGTCAAACGTGGCTTGCCCAATCTGTTCCGTCCGAGTGCGCCCACCGACACGATCGCGCGCCTCGACGACGACCGCGGACTTCCCCTGAGCCCGAAGCTTACGCGCTGCGCAAAGCCCAGAGAGCCCAGCGCCAACTACAACGACGTCCACCCGATCACCCATCGCGATGGTTATAGTACGCTGTCCGGGGGTTATTCAATTTTGGTGATTCTCGATCGCGGTCGGACACGGCGGCGGGGTGCTTTTCGACGGTCGAACGACTGATTGATGATGAAGATTTCATCTGCGTCGGGGAGTGTCCGCAAATGCGTTGGACGCTGCGGGCTCAGCTGCGGTCGACTCGCTGTGTCGAGCTCTATGATGAAGTCCGTGCCCGGAGGCGCCGACGTCGAGAACTGCGCGACGCCTAAAAGATTGGTCTGAGCTACGCTTTGCCGGTTTAGAAGGACGGGCAGATTGGCACCGTTCTTTGCTCGTACGATGAAAACCGCCAGCCGTTTTTCAGGTTGGCATCTCAGGGTGACCTTCAGGGCCTCGGATTGAAACTCACCGACGCGCTCAAAGCTGCGAAGCCTCAGAAATTTCTGTGCGGAGGGCGTTGCGTGTCCCTGCGGACAATCGTGTTCGACTCTGAATCGTTGCCCGTGCTCGCCGACTATCTTCGTTGGCAGCAGACCGTTGGAATCCGTCTCCCCTACGGATTGGCCGTCGATGGCGACATGAACTTTGCCGAGCCGAACGCCCGGATCTGATTCGACCGCAAAGACGACCTCGATTGCAGGAGCGGAGGCCGATGATTCCTGACACGACGCCGACAAACCGGCACCGACGATGAGGATCCAACAATCCGTCAGCGACACGCGCCACTCCCAAAGCCAGCAGATGGATCGCACCGGAGCTTTGCCCTAAGAACGGTGATGACGTCGCGGAGGGTCCCGTCATCAGGAACGAGCTCCGCAAGTGTCTCATACCTGTTTAGTGCGGCTGCGAAGTCGTTCGATGCGATGAGGGCGGCAGCCTGCCGTTCCAGAGCCTCCCGTTCGTTGGCCGCGAGCTCCTTTCTGAACGCACGACGCTCGACGTCGCCTCCATTGTAGGTCTCTCGTATTGGTGGCAGCGCTTCGGGGCGGGCAGTGGCTATGTCGCGGCTAGTGGCGCGAATATCGGCGAGCGCCTCACGTACATTCTCGGCGATCCGCCGTTGTTGGTGCATGACCGAACCAAGGCCAACGAGGAGCGAGAGGGCAACGCTGACCTCGAGTATTTCGCGTCTGTGATTCGACAGCAGTGAAGGCCAGGCTCGCGAAGTTTGCGGTGCGGCATGCTTGGAGCCTTCGCCGTTCAGTTTCTGCGGTTGGTGGGAAGCCGGATGCCCGGACCTGTCGAATGCTTGCTCTGGGCCCGAGAGTTGGGCGCGGTCGACCAAAGTGCGTTCCTCGTCCCCGTCCCAGAGGATGAGGGTCGGAGGTTCGTTCATTCGGTTCCTCCAGGGTCTGTCGGCTGTTCGAACAAGTGATGGATTTGATAGCCGCTTCGAGGATCGTGACCGAGCACCTGGGAAACATGGGTCACATAGCGCGAGCCATCGGCGCCGCGCAACACCTGCACAATCGTGTCGACCGCGGAAGCGATTTGAACGCGGAGGACAGCGAGCGGCATCTCCACGTCGCTCATGAGCGCCATCGTTTCGAGTCGGCTCAGCGTATCGATGGGAAGGGTGGCGTGAACCGTGGAAAGGCAACCCCGATGACCAGAGGTCATGGCTTGAATCAGGTCGAGGGCCTCGCCCCCACGTATTTCACCGATGACGATTCGATCCGGGCGCATACGAAGAGTGGCGCGAAGCAGGTCGCGAATGCTAACAGCGCCTCGGCCGCGAATGTCCGGCGGCTGTGACTCCAACTGCACGACGTGGCGCAGCTGAAGCTGAAGCTCCTGAGAATCTTCGATGACCACAACGCGTTCGTCATTGGACGAAAGCGATGCCAGCGCGTTGAGCAAAGACGTTTTCCCGGATCCGCTTCCGCCTGCGACAATTACATTGTGCCTTTGTTCGATGACCGATCGGAGGAGAACTGAGGCCTCACGAGGCATCGCCCCGAGCTCGACTAAGCGTTCGAAGGTCAGCTTCTGACGGCGAAAGCGCCTGATGCTGACCACTGGGCCGGAGGGCGCGGCTGGTGGAATGACGGCCTCGACACGCGAACCGTCCGGAAGTCGGGCCTCTAGGATGGGTTGCTGCGAGTTGAGCTCTCGACCGACGAACTGTGAGAGGTTTCGAAGTGCAGACATCAAATCGTGCTCTGACTCAAAGCGACTCTCTGTGAGGTGGAGTCGACCCTGTTTCTCGACGTAGATCTCGTCGTGACCATTGATCATGATCTCGCTCACCGCATCGCCTTCCAAGAGCTGGAAGACCGGGGCAAATAGCGACGCGACGGTTTGGTCGAAAACGTGACGAGGAATGGTCATCGCGCACCCTGCAGCGCGTGGTTCGCTTGGGCTGAATAGGGCACGCGCTGCGGACCCATCTTGGTTTCCGAAACCTCGTTGAGAACAGACTGTGCTTCGGCTGCGTGAGGCCCTCGAGGGGTCAATTTGAGGTACTCCTCGAGGTGCACTTTGGATCGACCGTGGTCGTCTTCCCTCGTGCGATAGAGCATGGCGAGCCGGTAGTGAGGCAAGGCTCGGTCGGGGGCCGCTCTCACGATGTGCTCCAACTCCGATTCCGCGCGACCGAGATCTCCAATCGCTTCGTAGATACTCGCGACGACGAGACGAAGCGGCCAATGTGTCGGGTGGTCGCGCAGGTACCGCGCCGCGTGGCCCAGCGCAGATTGATAGCGGCTTGCTGCTACACAGACGCGCACAAGCCAGTAAATTGCGGATGCCTCGTCATAGCCTCGTTGTCGCGCGGCCGTCAGGTATTGCTCCGCGCGAAGGAGGTCCCCAGAACGCGCATGGGAGACGCCGAGGAGAAAGAGGTCCTCGGCAGTGACCGTGGTCAGCTCGGCTTGGAGCTCGGAGCCCTGATGGAGCGTTGCGTGATGACAGCCGCTAGCGACCGCAAGGCACGGCGCGAGCAGGAGTCCGAGAGCCTTGCTAGTGGTTCGTGCCGGCCCGAGCGGCGATCTTTCCGATGATCTTGTTGAGCCATTCGACATATCCGTGCCTCCTCACGTGCTCAGTGAATAGAAGTAGCCGATGAATCTCGCTGAGCCCGTCAGACCATCGACCCTGGTCGAGCGCGGTGACCAGGTTCAAACGCGCCGCTGCGTAGTCCGTGTTGACTCGGACGGAGAGGACGGTGAGCAAACGACCGACTCGCGCTGCGTCGCTCTGTGAGCCGGCGGCTCGATAGCAAGACTCGGCTTCACGGTAGCGTTGCACGGCTCGCACACCATCGCCTGCGTTGTACGGATAGCGGTCCGCACGCATAAGGCCGAGCTCCTCCAGGCGACGACCGTTGGGCAGAGGATCGCCTTGCACCGGACAGCCCGCGACGTCGACGAAGAGCTCCGGATAGTCATCTAGAGCTTGCTGTTTGTCGGTGGGCGTCACTCGGACTTGGAGCCATGCGACGAGCGCTACGAGCGCGAATGCTGCAAGCAAGGCGATGGCTCCGTTACGCCGGACGTGCGAGATACCCGTCATGCCGTTCCAAGCCCTCCCGTCATGAAGCGAACGACGACGGGCCCGAGAAGCAGGGCGATCACGCACAGAAAGATCAAGGTCATCGGGCCGAGCAGCATGAGCGCCGCCTCCGACGCCGTTTCTTCGGCGGCGATGCTGCGCCGTAGACGCTGCGTCTGTGCCTGTATGGTCAGAACGCTCGCAAGTGGGCTTCCTTTTTCTTCGGCCTGGACGACGCTATTGACGAATTCACGGACCTGGTCGGTTGGAATGCGGGTAGCAAACCCTTCCATCGCGCTTCGTCGCGTGTGGCCGAGGTCGAGCCCCTGCAGCACCTTGGCAAATTCCTCGATCACAGGGTCGCTGGGATCCGAGGCACTGTGGACGATGCGTCGGAGTGAACCCGGGAAGTCCAAACCCGCGCTCATACACATCGACGCAAGCTCGACTGCCGCGGGAAGCCCGCGACCGACGCTGAGCGCTCTTTGTTGTGCAACCCCCATCACGCGAACCCACGGCAACGAAGCCCCTACGCCCAGAGCCCCAATCGCGAGCAGCCAGGGTTTGTCCAGGAGCTGACAGGCAATCAATGTGCCGCCTCCGAAACCGAGGCCCGAGAGAAGACAGAGCGCGATCAGCTCGTCATCGGAGAGCCCAAGGTAGTCGCCCGCATGAGTCAGGGAGCGACGGACGTGCGCGCGGATTCGCTTCATCCGAAGCAGAGCCAGCCAGGCCGCCAGCAAGCGGGCCGTCGGCTCGACCCAGGGGAAGAGGACGCCCCCACGCAATGCTTTGGTTCGATTGAGACCCCGGGCACCCAAGGTCGGCCGGTCGGCCGCCGGCATCTTCGCTATTTGGAACGCGAGCCCCGACGCGCCGCCCAGAACTAGGGCGAAACTGAGCACTAGAAAGACATCGAGCCGGCTGATCATAGATCGGCCTTCGTGATGTGATGGGCCCAGACCGTGGCAAACGTCCATGCAAGGGCACAGGCTGCGAGAATGGCCTGGCCGACCTGCTGGTTTAGCATCGGCTCGAACCAGGACCTGTCGAGCCAGGCGATCATGACGCAAAGAAGAAATGGCACGGATGCCAACACCAGAACCTGCCCGCGGCCTTCGGCTGTTTTGGTCCGTAGAACACCTTCGAGCCTCGCGGATTCGCGAAGGGCCGCCGAAGCGTTCTCCAAGGTTCTGGACAGGTCGCCGCCGGTCTGTCGGGCGACCGCGATCGTGGCGAACGCCCCTGAAATCACCGTGCTGTTAATTCGTCCGGCCAGGGCGTCAATCGCCCGGTCGAGCGGCGCCCCCAGCCGAATCTCTTTGATCAGCAAGTCGACCTCTACGCTGAACGGCTTGGGGACCAACGGAATGGTGGAAGCAATGGCTTCTCCAACCGAGGGGGTCGCTTTGAGGGCGTTGGCCAACATGAGCAACCAGGTGTCGAGCTGACGTTCGAGTTGAGCGACGCGCGCAACGTGCCGTTTCCACAAGACCAATGGCGGCCCCGCTGCTGCAAGGATGGCAATGAGGGCAAGGGCTGGGCTACGAGTGACCGAAGACAGCCCCAGCAACGCGGCACAGACGATGAGTTGCGCGAAGGCGATCTGGGACCCTCGGTAGGGCAGCAGCAGAAAACTCGAATGGCGTTCGAGGCGCGCGGCGTAGCGTCCCCATTGTCGCTGGGCGAAGTTTCCCTCGATGGATAGAAGAAAATAGGAAATGAGTGCACATCCGCCGATGAGGAACGCCGCGGACAAGAGCAGAAGCGGAAAAGCATCGAGCTTCACAAGAACTCCCCACCGTCGATGAGCCCCTGAGTGATGAACTCGTCCAAGAAGCTCGGGACATAGCCCGTCGTTCGGTGCTCCCCCAAGACCTCCCCGGATGCGCCAGTGCCCGTTCGGTCGAAGACAAAGATGTCGTTGAGAACGAGCTGGCCGTCATCGCCCAACTGCCCAACTTCGGTGACCGAGGTTAGACGTCGGGAGCCATCCGAGAATCTCGTTTGCTGGACGATGACGTGAAGACTTCCGGCGACCTGCTCTCGGATTGCACGGGGAGACAAGTCGAGGCCCGCCATCATGCAGAGCGTCTCGATGCGTTTGAGCGCTTCCGTTGCGCTGTTCGCATGTGTCGTCGTCATTGAACCCTGGTGGCCGGTGTTCATCGCCTGCAGCATGTCGATTGCTTCTCCTGCGCGGCACTCACCCACGATGATTCGGTCGGGTCTCATTCGGAGTGCGTTCTTTACGAGGTCCCGAATGCTGTACCCCCCGCAACCCTCGAGGTTTGTGGGCTTTGACTCGAGCGAAACGACATGCGGCTGATCGAGACGAAGCTCCGCGGCGTCTTCAATGGTGACGATTCGCTCACCCGCTGGGATTTCCTTAGAGAGGACATTGAGCAAGGTCGTCTTTCCGCTGCCGGTGCCGCCCGATACGATCAAATTCTTTTTCGCGCGCACGCAGCGCTGTAGGAACCTCGCCATCGCGGCGCTCAGACTCCCTAGCTGAACGAGCTCATCCATCTGAAGCGGACGTTTAGCGAACTTTCGAATCGTGATGCACGGCCCGCGGATCGCGAGGGGGGGAATGATCGCGTTGACCCGTGAGCCGTCCTCGAGGCGCGCGTCGACCAGAGGTGTGCTTTCGTCGATGCGGCGACCCAGCGGAGTCACGATTCGTTCGATCGCTCCACGACAGGATTCGTCATCGGTGAAACGCAAGGGAGTGAGGCAAATCTTGCCTTGTCGTTCCACATAGATCGTGTTCGGATCGACAACCATGATTTCGGAAACGGAATCATCGTCCAGAAGCTCTTGAAGAGGACCGAGACCAAGCACTTCGTCGGTCATTTCCGAGACGAGCTTGGCCAGATCTGTGGAAGGAGAAAGCTCTGCCTCGAAGCGCGAGACGATCTGCTGGAGAGCCTGAACGACGCGCGGCCGGAGGACCTCCGCATCCATGTCTGCCGCTTCAAGAGACGCAAGATCGAGGTGGTCGAGGAGCGACCGGTGAATCCGTCGTCTGATCTCAGGAGTCGCAGAAGCTTCGCTCGCCGCGAGAGGCGAGATTCGAAGCAGGTACGGGCCGACTCTGAGGTCCTCGCCCGGCGCGAGCACTGTTTCAGCGTCGTAAAGGCGCACACCGGCGAGGACGGTCCCGTTGGAAGACCGATCGACGACCCGGGCACCACCTGAGACCTGTTCGACGCGAAGATGGATCCGGCTCACCGCTGGCGCAGGAAGAACGATATGGCAAGCAGGGTCGCGGCCCACGGTAAAGCAGCTCGTGTCCGCGATGGTGAGATCTTGCTTGGAGCCATCCGGCATGACGACCGAAACCGCAAAACCGCGACTCATTGTCTGCGCTCGCTTCCGGCCTTTGGCGCGACGGTACGCCCAACGCGCGGCTGGTCGATGAGGTGTTGATCGTCGACATCGCCTCGAAAACTTTCGTAGACACGCAGTGCTTCTTCGACGCGGTCTCTCTGACTCAAGCTGACCGGCTCGACGACGGAAGGGACCACGAGCATGTACGATTGGTCATCTTCAGTCTCCCGAGAATGGGTGCCAAAGAGCGCGCCGATGAATGGAACGAGAGCAAGCCCCGGGATCCCGCGTTTTCTCCGCCGCTCTGTGCGCGCACGAATTCCAGCCAGAGAAACGGACTGGCCTAGCTCGAGATTCACCAGTGTTTCAACGTGCGAGGTAACTCGGCCGGGGATCCCCTGGGCTCCTTTTTCCGCATCCAAGTCGGACACATCCGCTACGATCTCGAGCTCGATGCGACCGGTTTTGGAATCGTACTTTGGAAGTACACTGACCTTTGTCCCGAACTCGATCGCCTGCACGTTCACGGTCAGGTTGTTCTGGACTTGAACGTTGAACTCTCCACCGGACGTGAAGACGGCTTCAGTTCCGTTGGCGGTCACCAAGGTGGCCTGACGGTACAGCTTCGCCCAGCCTTTGGCCTGCGCGAGGTCGAAGCTGGGCAGGAACGTCTGCGGCAGTATCTGAAAAGCGCTCTGCGTCGCTTGCCCACTGCCGCCTGTGATCGCGATCGCGGCCTCGGACGGCCCGACCGTGCTACCGATGTTTCCCGGCCAATTGAGCCCAATCTGATGGCCGTAGCGGTCCTGGATCAAAACGAAGTACAGATCCAAGCGAATGTTTTCTCTGCCACCGAGCCCCTTGGATGCGTCGGCTGGAATTACGCGAATCGTGTACTGGAGCTGACTGCCGTCGTTCTTGATCAAGAGGAGAGATGTCGTGCCCTCTTCCTTGCCGACGATCACGAAGCGACTCTGGTCGCGAGTAATGCGAATGTCGGCGAACCCCGGTGCGCCCTCGGAGTAACTGTTGATGCCACGCGCAGAGAGGCTCTTTTGTTCTCCGACTCGCAGGACGATCGGACGGTCAACCTCTAAATCTGCACTAGCCCCCGCCTTCAACAATACGCCAACAAGCATGACGGTTGCCAGGATCCTCCCCTGCGTCGAACCGGACACCTTAGTCGACCTTCTCGATGCGCAATCGCCGCTGACGACGCGCTCGCTTCTCTTGCTCGAGGACATCCGAATCATCTGTCTCGCCCAGTCCCACGTTGATTTCGAGGTCGTTCTCGTTCCGTAAGACGAGATTCAAGGTAGCGTCGCGCCGGGCCTGGGCGAGAAGACTGGCTTGGTCGATTGTGAGGAGGAGCGTGACAGAGTCCGATCGGAGGGGTGAGCTTTGCGTGTCCGCCGCGCCAAAGCGTTCGCCGATGGCGAGAACGAGAACGTTTTGCAAAAGCGGAACCGTGACGACGCTGGCCTCGGAGCCTGGCTTCGCTTTGGTGAGCAAGACGTCGACACGATCGCCGGGACGCATCAGGTCGGCGAACGATCGTCTCCCCGTTCCGGCGATGCTCATCGCTCGCATCCCCAAAGGGATGCGGCTCGACAGCGAGCGTCGGTCCCTTGGAGCGGTGGACAGATCGGTCCAAAGCAGAGTCTGGTTGGCCTCGAGGTCAATTGAAGACCGGACTCCCAAGACCCGTGGAAGTGCGCTGGCCAGCACTTGGCGTTCTTCGACGTAACTCTCTGGCAAGGTCCGCACGAGCAGCATCTGCTCGGTTAGAGGAACACCCGCCGCGACGTCTTGACTCATGGCGAGCAAGGCGATCGGATCGCCCCCGGTCGCTTCACGCTGAAACTGCCGAACGTAGACACCGAGGAGCACGAAACCGAGCGCGGCGACGATGACAGATGCGAGGATAGCGGTTCGATTCATGGAAGGCAGCCCTTGGTCATGACGGTTCAGAAATCAGGATGGAGAGCACGGAGGCTGAGGCTTCGGTGGAACCGGCGAGAACCATCACCGTACGATTTCCCCGCTCCGCCGAGATCATTCGAACATCGTCAATCACGATCGACTCGGAAGGATGACGCTCGATGATCGTCCAGCCGTTCGCCGATAGCCCACTTCGATAAAACGACTCGAGCTCGGCCGCCGACTTGTCGGGCACTCGGTACACGACGAAGCCGCTGGGTGACCCGGCCTCCCATGCCGACAAGAGGCGCTGTGACCCTCTAGGCCGAGCGATGGCTTCGACGTCACTGCCCCCTGCGTCCGCGCCGTCGGTCGGCAGCATTCGAAAGAGATCGAACGTGGAGTCCGCCCAAACCGTGAGGACGAACGTCTGGTCACCGGGCATGCCGGGCACTCGACGAGCGCGCACGTATCGCAGAGCCCCCAGCGCGCCCAAGTCGCCGGTCTCGGAGAAGCGAAGAAATCGATCGGCAAGCGAGCCTAGATCTCGGGGCGCATCGCCCATGTCGATGCAAGCAACGTGGCCGGCGTCTTTGCTGTGGACGGATTGCATAGAAAGCCGTTCGGCGAACCCTGCATTCCGGCCAGTGCACAGAGATTCATAGTGAAGGAGAACCTCCTCGAGCGAGGCTGCGATTGTTTGAGTGCGAAATGAAATGCGGACGCCGTTCAATTGTAGAACCCGGGCAGGCTCCGAAGGAGCGTTGGGATAGCTCATGGTTTCGGCCCCGGCGCCCCAAAGGAATCGCGCAACGTCTGCATGAGCAGAACGAAGTAGAACCGCGGAAGCCAAGACGACGAGGACCAGCAGAAAGAGCCCCAGTCGAAATACGGGCTTGACCCTATCTACATAATTCACGCGCATACTCCGTCGTCTGCAATCCGGCGCGGCAGGCGTGCTCCAAAACGTTGCCTGCGCCTTCTGCGTTCCTCGCCCTCGTGTTGCACAGCAGGGTTGTCACCCCGTGCTGAGACCCCATCTCGGGGCTCAGCATCGTGGGCATCAAGGCCTCGGCCATGCCGATCCCGTTCGTTGTCTGGCCGAGAAAGAACCGGCCGAGGTTGCTTACGAAGGAATCCAAGGAGAAGCGACCGTCCTGCACCGTGAGCAGGTCATCGAGACCGCCGGCGCGAATTTCACCTTCAATGCGCCCGCACTCCCCGCTTCGACAAGCTTGCGCCGGACACTCGCCCGAATCGGCCTGCAGCCAGGCCATTCGCCTCGCGCGAGACTTCGCCTCGAGCTTGGCTCCGTACATTCCATTGAGTGCGACCACGGCTGCCAAAGACGCTGCGAATACGGGCAGACTGATCAGCGCTTCGAGCATGGCGGTTCCATTTTTGTCTGCCAGCAGTCTTCGGGTTGATGCAGCCATCGTGTCCTCAATGAGCGGAAACCGCGTTGATCGAGAAATCTCGCGCGACGTCGCAAAGACCCGCCAGCCCGTCGAGCGACGCTCCCCCTCTTGCTCCGGCACATGCGCTGAGAAGACCGCTCGGAATCCAGTTGCGCGAAATTCGAAACCGGCGAAGCCGTGCGCGCCACTTCTGTTTCCAGAGCCACTCGGCCTTGTGCTCGGTACCATCGAAGTAGTACTCGGCCTGTGCAAATGCGAGGCGCCCTACGACATGCGCCTGGTGCGCGGCATTTCGCCCGTGGGCTTCGCCGCCTTGCGCGATGCGAACGCCGCGCTCGCCATGCTGCCAATGGTTTTCGTGAGGGTCTCGACCGATAGCGTACGCTCGGTATTGGAACTCTTCGTGCCCTAGCCATACTTGGGTTCCATCTCTTCGGTTCTCGATCACGCGCCGTGGAGGCTCGACAACTTCGTCTGCGCACGTCCTTCGTTTGCCCAGACGGAGTGCCTGACCGACGACGCCACCGAGAAACCGAAGAAGCCACCTCGGCACTTTCGAGCTGACGTTACTCAGCCTGTTGCTCAGGCCGTCGGAGACGCGATCGCAGAGGATGCCGACGTCTTGTTCTTCGATCGGCAGACCTCGCCCGCCGCTGGGGAGACGCGAACCGAGAAGAGGGACGACAAAACCGCCGGCGACCGGTGGATCGTACGCGGCCTGGAAGGCCATCGCGTCGACCGCGCGCGCTTCTGCCAGCAACGGGTACCCGTGCTGAACGGCCTTGTGAGCGACATCCAACGCCTCGTGAGCGACTCGCACGAACTGTTCGACTGCGTCACCAACCCTTTCGACCGTGCTCTCGACCGGATTGAGCACAGCAATGAGTGCAGACGCTTTCGCGGCGAGGACGACCGTCGCAACGAGCCCGTAGAGAATGCCGATGACGATTTCTAGGAGAACTTCGACGCTGCGGATGACCAGCAGAATGCCGGCAGTCACAGCCATGACGACATTCAGCAAAACATGAAGGTTCATCCCTTTGGCGCCCATCACGGAAGCTGCGTACGCGCCTGCATCGGCGCCGTCCTGCATGATGCGCCGATAGATGACTGCGTCCCCTACACCGAGGATGTAGTAGAGAGCGCCGATGAGGAGGAGCGCCATGAAGAGGGACATGAGCATCATGGCGCCCTTCCTCTCTTCGATTAAGCCTGCTTGCTTCGGCTGCATTAGGAACGCCTCGCCCGATACTCATAGGGCGCGTCTTGGATCAGCAGCGTGGTTTCGTGCTGTAGACTCCGAAATCGACCCCCTACGAGACTCTGCACCAGCGGCAGGAAGGCTTCGCCGAGCTCCTCTTTGGTGTCGAGGTCTGCGAACGACTTACAAAGTATCCTTCGGGCAAGTGGCACCGTGCATTGATAGGCGTACGTCACCCTCACGGTGATCTCAGGCTCCGTCGCAACGACCCCCTGAAGCCCCGGAAACGTCACCGCGAGAGCAAACGGTTGATAGTAGAGCGCACTGAGAAGCCTCCGCTCGCTTCCGATCGCCTTGCCAATACTGGGCCGCGAATCGCGACCCACATTCATCGGCGCCAACGGCATCAACGGCATGTGGGCGGCCAGTCGAATCGTGTTGAGGCGCGACCTTCCAAGGTTCACCAAAGCGCCTTGAGAGAAGGCCGTTAGGAGGCCCGCTTCGCTTGCTCGGGCCCACACCATCGACCCGATTCGCCCGAGCGCAACACCCAGATCGGATGCCCCTACGGGCTTGCGGTCCACGCTCATCTCGGCCTCGCCGCCGTATTCGTTTGGATCGTCGGGCAGAACGACTACCGCGGACCGTGCTGCCGAGTCAGCGGAGTGCTTCACCATCAGGTCTGCATGGCCAATGAACGCGAGCTGAAGAACGCACAGGAAGAACGTCCACATCGGAACGAACGCGATGAGGAACTCGAGAAAGACGACGCCGCGTTCGTCCGCAAACAGCGCGCCAGAATTCGACATCGCCCTCGTCACCGCGTCGCCCATGCCAGCAGGAGGTGCGGGGTTGCGAAGAATCCCGTCGCGACGAAGATCGGCGCGCCCATACGAACGGAAGCGGTCAGCTGGTTGGACGGTTCGCGACGCCATGGCTGTGGAAGCACAGGGCCCAAGGCCACGACCAGTGCGTTCTTCAGAGTGCTGGTCAAAGCCCCCTTCCAGGCGAGCGCTGCACTGGCGACGACCAAGGCCGCCACGCAAGCCGCCAGCTGGATCTCGACGCCGAGAAGCAGGTCGAAGCCCATCACCGCGCCAAGGGCGCCAAAGAGCTTGACGTCGCCGCCCCCCATCGCGCCGCGGCGAAACAGGAGGAACGGCACCAGGCCGCCCAAAAGCCCGGCCGCTAGGCTATGAAGGGCGTATTCGATGCCAAACGCCAGGCCGTAGCCCCACGGCGCGAGCAG
>CAMYJN010000003.1 GCA_947258625.1 uncultured Polyangiaceae bacterium
ATGAATTACCATGCGAAGCGATGACAGGAAGCATGAAAACAGTCGCCCTCGGGCTCGTGTTGCTCGCGATGGCCTGCGGTGGGTCGAAGCCCGCGACCTCTGGGTCGAAGGGCAAGGTCAGTGCCATGGACGCCATGGGCCTCACGCCACCCGACTCGCCCTGGGAGCAAATGAGCGTCGCTGACCGCGAGTTCTACATGATTGGCAAGGTGAACCCCATCATGCAGGAGCTCTTCGCTGGCCACGACGCCGAAGAATATGGCGACTTCGACTGCGTCGACTGCCACGGCGAAGAGATGCGGGAAATCGATTTCAAGATGCCCGCTCCTTCGATGTACATCGTCCCACCCGAGGGCACGCCGGGGCACCGCGGCATGTTGTCAACCTTCCCTGAAACAGTGAAGTTCATGGGGGACGTCGTGACGCCGGGGATGGGCAAGCTCCTCGGTATCGAGAACTTCACCTGCGCCGGCTGTCATCCAAGCGAAGCGCCCAAAAAGAGGAAGCCAAAGAAGGCGGCCGCCCCGCAGCGCAAGAGCGCCAAGCCCAAAGGATAGCCACCGTCCGGCCATCTTTGACCCCGCCCGGCGCCCCTGCTAGCGTTCAGCCACTTTTTTTGGAAAGGGAGTCCGATGACCTGGGTCATTACACGGCTTTGCCGCGACTGCGTCGACAAATCCTGCGTCGACGTCTGTCCCGTCGAGTGCATCTACGAGTACAAGGGTGACGACAGCAAGACGTTCCCCAATCAGCTGTACATCCAGCCCGAAGAGTGCATCGACTGTGGCGCGTGCGAGCCCGAGTGCCCGTGGGAAGCCATCTACGAAGACGCGTCGGTTCCCCCGGTGTTCGAGGACGACACCCCGCTCAACGCGAAGATGATGGAAGCCCAAGACGACTTCGAGGTCCCCGTCAACGACGGCACCGACCAGCCAACTCCCGAGCAAGTCGCCGAAAATAAAGCCAAGTGGGGCCTAAGCTCTTAGGCGATAGGGACATCCCTTTTCGCCCTTGCACCAATCGGTACACCGCGTAGGCGTATGCGACGGCCAGCACCGTGACGCCGAGGTAGCCGACGTTCGCGTAGAAGCCCGCAAGCTCGGGGGCCGTCCAGCCGAACTGGGCGACGAGGCGGTTCATGTCACCGTCGCTTTCGCTCCCGACGGCCGAGCCCCAGGGTATCTTGGAAACATCGGTCGACGCGCCGTGCCAGAGCGTCAACGCGTGCATGAAGCAGACCGCCGCCGGAATCACCGCGACCCATCGCCAGAAGTCCCAGCGCAAGCGGTCGGGCCCCGGAAAGTGAAACGCGACCAAAATGAACCCCGCGAAGACGAGCTCCCCGAGCGCGCCCGACAAGATCTGCCACATCAGCGTGCGCGTCGGCGAAACGAGAAACGTGATGACGAACCAGGCGAAGGTCACCACCGACACGCTGCCGAACATGAACCGATTCTTCTCGCGGTAAGTGTGGTACAGGAACCAACCGAGCACGCTGGCGACGATGAGCCCCATCAGCTTCGATTGGTCGTCGTACCAGAACGTGAAGAACGGAAGCGGAATGGCGATGCGGCTGCTCAGCCATGACCCGGCAGCGTGGCCGAGCTCGTGAAAGGGCATCCCCACCAAGAACGCCAAGAGCCGACCCAAGTTGCCCGAACAGAGCCACCAGCTCAGCAACAGCAGCACGGGCACCGCGACGAGATTTTCCCAGCCCTCGTCGAACCGGCTTCGGCTGTGGGTGAGACGCGGCCCTTTCGGAACCGACAGCGCCTCGCTGACGATGGGCTTCACAATCGGCGGCACCGGCAGCGAGGTCCGAAGCGCGCGCGCCAACGCGAAAAACGCCCCGTCGGAAAGCCACATCCCTCCGCAGTCGCGGCACTGCCAGCAGCCGGCCTCGGGCGCGCCCTTGATGCCCAGCGGTTGCATCGCTGGGTCCACGCACTTCGGGCAGCGCATCCCCACTTCGTCACCTAGGGAAAGTGGCACGACCTCGGTCGCCCTGCCGAGCGACCCCCGGCCCACGAGCTCGCGGATCTCGTGGCGGTCCAAGTAGAGCCCGCGACATTGCGCACAGAGCTCGACCTCGACGCCCGGGCTCGCCTCGTAGCCCGAGAGTGGCATCGAAACACAGCTTGGACACTCCCCCACGCCTCAAGTGTAACGAGCTTTAACGCGACCTCCATAGTGCGCTGCCCGATTCGCCATGCCGCCGCCCCGCCCCCGCTGTATGCTGCCCCGCATGCGACGAACGCTCGCCGAGAATGGCGCCTTACTGCTCCGGGTGACGGTTTCTTTGATGATGCTGAGCCACGGGGTCCCGAAGGCCCTCGACTACGATACGCTCGTTCAGACCTTCCCCGACCCTCTCAACGTGGGCACCGAAATGAGCGCCATGCTCATCCTCTTTGCAGAGGTGGGCTGTTCCATCTTGCTGCTGCTTGGGCTGTTCGGTCGCTTTGCCTCGGCGACGCTTTTCATCGCGATGATGGTCGCGGCGTTCGCGCATCACTTCGACGACCCGTGGGCCGCGCGGGAGCTCCCGCTGCTCTACGCGGCGGTGTACGCCGCCCTTACCTTGACCGGCCCGGGTTCGCTCTCCATCGACGGCTGGTTCGCTAAGACGGTGTTCGAAACAAAGGCGCCAGTTTCTCCAAAGCCGCCGCGAGCCGAACCGGGGGCACCGACGTGAAACAGAGCCGGACCCAGCGCGCGTAGTCGTCGCCGCACGAGCGTCCCGGCGTCAGCAGCACACCCTCGTCGGCGCAGCGCTCCAAAAACGCGCTGCAGTCTTCGGCGCCGGCCTCGAGCAGGCGGCTCACGTCGAGGAACAAAAACGTGCCGCCTTGGGGTCGCGAAACGCCGAGTGCATCGGCGGCCTGGTAGCCGGCGTCCCGGTAGAGCACACGGCTCTCTTTCACCCAGGCCCGACCCTCGCGCAACGCGCCAACCGCGCCGAACTGCATCGGCCGCGCCGCGCAATAGGTGTGAAAGGTCTGCATCCCGCGCACCGCGCCCATGACCCACTTCGGCCCATGCGTGAATCCGATTCGCGCGCCGGCAAAGCCGTAGGTCTTCGAAAGAGTGTGAAACGCAATCGCGCGGTCGCGGGTTTCGGGGCGCTTCCAAATTGCTTCGGGCGGTTTCCGGTCGAAGTAGATTTCTTCGTAGGCCTCGTCGCAGAACAGCCAGAGGTCGTGCCGCTTGGCGACTCGCAGCATCGCCGCGATGGTATCGCCGGAAAGCACGCGGCCGCTGGGGTTGTTCGGCGTGTTGACGTAGAGCGCGACCGTGCGTTCGGTCAACACGCCCTCGAGCGCGGCCTCAGGGTCGAAGCCAGGCTCGTCGAGCCGCGTGTAGAACGGGACCTGCACCGGGACGGCCCCCTTGGTCGCGATGATGCCGCGGCTCAGCGGCCAAAACGGCGAGGGCAGCAGCACCTCGTCCCCCGGCTCGAGCAGCACCTGGCAGACGATGCTCAAGCCGGCCGTCGCGCCCGACATCACCTGCACGAGCTCCCGGTCGAGGGTCTCGCCGTGACGCGCTCGGACATAGTCGAGAAAGGCGTCGATGGCGCTCGGCTCGCCTTGCACCGGCGCGTACTTGTGTAGCCCCGGGTGCTCCACGCTCAATTGCTGCTCGGCCTGCGCCGCCAGCACTGGGTCACGGTAGGTGTCGCCCACGTGCAGCGGATACACCTCAGCGTTCTTCGCGTGCGCGCGCTGGGCGAGCTTGCTGTACACGCGGGCCGAAACCGAGTGGGCGTGTTCAGAGATGTTCGGAAAGCGAGGCACGGAAGCTCAGAGCCAGGCGACGGCGATGATGGTGACGGTGACGATGCCCACCAGCGTTTGAAGCGGCAGGCCCAAGCGCAAAAAGTCGGTGTATTTGTACCCGCCCGGGCCGTAGACCATCAGGTTCGTTTGAAAGCCGATGGGCGTCGAAAAGGCGGTCGCCGCGGCGATCATCGTCATGTAGCTGATGGGCAAAAGCCCGATGCCCTGCGCCTGCGCCGCGGTCGCCGCGATGGGGAACATGATAGCCGCCGAAGCCTTGGTCGTCACCAGCCCGGCCAGCACCGCCGTGATGGTGTAGAGCGCAACGAGCACACCGACGCTCCCGAACGGCGCGGCGAAATCGATGATGCGCGACGCGATGACCTCGGCCGCACCGCTTTTTTGCAGTGCGATGGCGATTCCGAACGCCGCCGCAATCGCGATGAGCACCGTCCAGTCGACCGAGCGCCGCGCCTGCTCGCCGGTCAAGCAGCGCGTCAGCAACATCAAGCCGGCCGCGCTCAGCGACGCGGTCATCAGGTTCATGGCATCCGTCGCATTCACGAGCACCATCAAAAAGAGCACGACTGCGGCGATCCATGCGCGGTCGTGGCGGGGCGGGGCGCTGTCCTCGACCTCGGCGATGAGCGCAAAGTTTGGGTCACGCTGCCGCGCCTGGGCGAATTCGGGGTGCGACTCGATGAGCAGCACGTCACCCGGCTGGAGCCGAATGTCGCCGACTTTGGTTTCGGTCACGCGCACGCCCTGCCGATGGACCGCGAGAATCGCCGCGTCGTAAATCGTGCGAAATCGGCTCTGCCGCACGGTCTGCCCGGCGAGCGACGAATGGGCCCCGATGACGGCCTCGACCAGCATTCGGTCTCGCCGAGCCGTGATTTTGTCGACCTGGTCGGTGTCGGGGACGATGCGCTGCTTTCTTAAGTCGACCACCGAATCGACGACCCCGGTGAAGTGAAGCCGGTCGCTTTCGCGCAGCACCGTCGTCGGCGGGACCGCGGCAAGCACCCTTCCTGCGCGCTCGATTTCGTAGAGGTACACGCCCCGGAGTGAACGCAGGCCGGCCTCCTCGATGCTCTCGCCGATGACCGGCGAGCCCTTCTCCACGCGCATCGCAATGGTGTACTCGCGCGCCTTTCCGAGCTCGTTCAAGGCGCCTTGCCGGTCCTTGAGCAGCCATTGTGAGGTCACCACGATGAAGAGCACCCCGATGGCAAGCGCGGGAATGCCGAGCACGGCGATGTCGAAAATGCCGAACTCGACGCTCGGGTCCCACTCCTTGGCGAGACCTGCGACGACCAGGTTCGTGCTCGTGCCGATGAGGGTACAGGTGCCGCCGAGAATTGACGCGTACGAAAGCGGCAGCAGCATGAGCGACACGCTGAAGTGACAGCGCCGCGCCCAGCCGGTCACCAGCGGCACGAACATCGCGACGACGGGCGTGTTGTTCAAGAACGCCGAAAGCGCAGCCACCGGAAACATCATTCGCAGCTGGCCGCCCGCAAGCGAGCGCGGGCGCCCCAGCACGACACGACCTGCGAGGTCGAGCCCCCCCGTTTCTTTGACGCCAGCGGCCACCACGAAAAGTGCGGCAATCGTGATGACCGCCGGGTTCGAAAAACCGGTGAACGCCTCTGCCGGCTCGATGATGCCTGCGAGCAGCAAGACGGTGACGCCCGCGATGAGCACCAGATCGGGCCCGGCGAGGTTCGCCGCCATGACGACCACCATCCCGACGATTACCGCGAACGTGATCCAGCCGTCACCTGTCAACATCCAGGCGCAGACTAGCAGCCGGCGCCGCGATTGGCGCGTTCTTGAGCACAGCGCTTGGGAATCGGCCTATGGGGCGTAACGCTCGGCCTTTTCGCGAAACATCATGGCCGCTTCGGTGTCGCCACGGCGGTCCGCGTCGAGCGCGCCTTCCCGGTAGTAGTCGAACCGCGCGTCGCTCGCGCTCATCGTCACCAGGAGCGCGAGGCAGCCCGCGAACAGGCTGGCCACCCGCCAGAGGGGGCGCCAGCGCGGCGTGAAATAGAGCTGCCGCCCCATCACCACCAGCATTGCGATGGCGGTCAAGCTGCAGCCGGTCTTCACGCCGGGCAGGTCGACGAACATGCTCAGCATCGGCGCCACCACCAAACCAAACAGCGAGAGGTAGAACACCTGCGATGCTCGCTCGTCGAGGCCGCCTTCTTGTGGCTGGCTCTCGTCGAGCAGCCCGCGCACCGGCTGGGTCAACGCGCGGCCGAACGCGTGCACCCACTGCATGGGCGAAAATACGAGGAGCGCGATGCCGGACATGTAGACGGGAAGCCAGCCGGCCTGCGGTGTCGCCAAGTGAAAGGTGAGCGGTGCGGCCACCAGCATGGGCGCGAGCAGTCGAATCGCGGGAAGCTCCACGCGGTCTTGCATGCTCACCAACAGGTACCCGACGCAGCAGGCCATCGGCAGCCAGTACGACTCCCCGCGCGCCGCAGCCCAGGCTGCCACGTAAAAGTAAACGATGGCCGTCGTCACGCAGAAGAGCACATACGCCGCCACGCTTCCCCGCGGCACCCGATCTGACCGCGAGAACGCCGCCCGCGCGCTCAGCATCGGAAAGAACACGAAGCACACGAGGTAGAGCGAAAGCAGGTAGTGGTACGGGACCGAGTCGAGCAGGCTGCACGACCAGCCGAGCGTGTACCCCATGGCGATGAGCGCGATGGCGATCCGGTGAGGCCGGTAGAGCGCCTGGCTCAGGGCGAGCACGCCGGTGAACGCCAGCACGCCGACATAGAAGCCGGAGCTCGGCACGAAGCCGTCGAACCAAGGGAAGTGCGCGACGTTGAACGCGCCGACGCCGTACTTTGCCCCTTCGGGCATCATGTTGAGCCAGGTGTCGAAAGCCAGGAGCACGAGCACCATGCGCAGCAGCAGGTAGGGCCTTGCGAGCGCCACGTCTCCAAACCAGTACCGCTCCAAGGCCTTCATCGCCCCGCCGTCCTTACGGTTTCGTGCGCCCGCTCGCCGCCGCAGCGAAGCGTGTACTCCCGTACCCCGCGCGCGTCGTCGCAGCGATTGCGGAGCGCCACCGACACCACGCCGTCCGCTTCGCACTGCTGTTTCAAAAAGGCCTCGACCACCGCGCGCCGCCCCTGCGCGACATACGCGACCCAGTCCTGGTGAATCAGCTTCTCCACGGCAATCGCTTCGCGCTCTCCGTCCAGGCGTTCGAGCGAAGCATCGGTCTCGCAGGCAGATGCTGCGGGCTCGCTCAGGCGCCGCCAGGTGAAGCGCTCGTCGGCCGTGTCATCGCGCGTCAGGTAGGTCAGCGGAATCAGAAACTGCAGCACGACGAACGCTGCGATGAACGCACCGCTTCTCCGCCGGGCCTTGCCGCTCGGTTGCGCTGGAGGAGGCTCCGTCTCGAAGGGCGCCATCTCTCCAACATCGGCGCCAAGGGCCGCGCTGTCAAAAGATGCTCGGCGCGGTGTCCGAAGGAGCGGTCCGCGAGGCGGTTCCCAGCCGAAACGCCACCCCGTCCTGCCCCGAGTACACGATGTCGATTCGGTCTGGGTCGATTCGGTCTGGCCCCGAAAATGCGTCCGGGCTCCGCGCGCCCAGGCGGTCGTAGGCTTCATCGCTGCCGCCGAGCACGTCACCCATCGGCCGCCAAAGCAGGAGCTCGTCCGAAACCAAAAGCTCCACCGACCAGCGCGTGCCGCTGCGGCGCGCGTAGTAGAGCTGGTAGGCGCTGTTGTGAATCATCAGGCTCGGCTCGGTGATTTCGGCGGTGGCGCTCTCGACGCGCGTGAGCTGTTCGAGGGCGCCGTCCACCACAGGGGCCCAGCCGTCGTCGAGGTTGCTCGTGTAAAACGCCTGGAGCTCGGTGGCGCCGTCTGAATGGGTTGCTCGAACGACGAGCAGCCAAAGCCCTGCGCGGTATGCGACCGTCGGCGCCTCGTACGAGACGATGTCGCCCGCCGGAATCAACCCCGCCGTACCGGTCCGCGTGAACGCCGTCACGCCAAGACTCGACACCGCCGCCCGAATGCTACCCGCGCCGCTCGCATCGCGCGCCGTGTAAAACAGGAACACGTTGCTGCCATCGAAGACGAGCTCCGGGTCCTCGAGCCCCATCGCCTCGTCCGGCTCGCTCGGAACCAGAACCGGCGCCGGCACCGCGACGAACACCTCGCCCGGCATGACCAGCTCACCAACGTAAATCTCTCCGTCGAGCTCGTACGCGACCTGGGTCGTCTGCCCGAGGTCGACAATCGAAGGGCTCGCCCCAAACGAGTGGCGTGCAGCGTCGCCGACGGCAATCGAAACCGAAACCGGCTGCCGCTCGATCCAGGCGCGCGGGTTGTCGCAGTCCGCCACCTGGACCTGAATCGAGGCAATCGCCGCGCTGTTGGCCGTGGCGCTCAGATTGCGTCCAAAGGCTACGAGCTGAGCCTGCGTGAGGGCCGCTGCATCAAACGGGTACCGGCCTTGCAGCGCGCCGTCGCGAAACAGTTCCGCGGAGCCGTCGGGCGACAGCACCAGGCGCCACTTCGTGCTTCCGGGCCCCGCAAAGAACGAATCGGCGACCTCGTTCCCAATCATCACGTTCACCAGCTCGCGCGAGCCGCTCAAGAGCAGGCCCACCTCCGCATCGACAAACGGGCCTGGCGCGGTCGCCGTGAACGCCACGCCTGCGCTCTCGAGGCAGGTGCCGCTGCAGCCCACCGGCAGCGCAAATTGTACGTCGAGCTCGACCCGCTGCGAAGCGAGGTTCAGCGGCTCGCCGATGAGCGCGCCGCCTTCTGCGCTTGCCGTCCCGTTCGGCACCAAGCCCCGCGCGTTGAGCACCGGCTCGAGCTCGCCAAACGTCATCGTCACGGCGCTACTCGCTTCGTCGCAGTCCAACAGCTCGAGCACGCCGCAGCCCCGGAAATCGAGCAACGCCGGCAGCGCCGCGTTGTCGACGACGGGCGCGCAGCATGCGCCGGTGTTCACACAGCAAGACGCAAACGCGCCGCACTCCGGGCCCCCGCAGGCATTAGGCGCTGCGTAGCAAGCGAGCGCCGCCTCGGCGTACCCTTGCGAGCCTTCGGTCGCGTCGGTGCTCAGCCCGAGGAAGTCGCCGGGGTTCCGCTGCGGATCGGCGAAGAGCGCGGGGTTCTCCCCAAGCGCGTCGGCGAAGTTTGGCGCCTCCGCGCCGCCGCCGCCGTTCACACCCGAGTCGCCTCCAGTGCCGGCGCTGCCCGAGCTGCCGCCCGTGCCCGAATCGATGCCGGGCGCCGAGCCAGCGCTCTCGGTCTCCCCGCAGCCGAACGAAACCACGGCCAGGACGGCGGCCGTGGCCAGCCACTTCCAGCGGTCGCATCGTCGATTTCGGTTCAAGGCTTGCTCCAAGTTTGCTCCAAAGGGATTAATTGGTCGGTCGGGTCCCCATCCGGTAGATACAAGCGCCGTGCCAACACGAATCGAAGCCGGCTCGGGTCGTCCGCGCGGGGGGCCACGGCGATTCCAGTAATGGTGCAATCCTCACCAAAGCAGCCGCTGCGCACCAAGCTCGACGTGCTGCTGATGATGGGGTTCACGAGGAAAGGAACCGGCTCGGGAAGCTCGAACGCGAGCACCGAGGTGTCGTGGGTCCGCGCTTCGGCCAGGGCCACGCCCCATTCGCCCGGCGTGCTCTGCGCCAGGAACCAGATCCGCAAACGCATCCCGTCCTTCTCGAACGAAATCAACGGCTCGGGCGAACGAATTCCGGCCGCCGCAAACGGCCCGAGCTCGCTTGCCACCAGCACCACGCGCCGCATGGGCCCGCCGCCTTCGCGCACCACTTCGAGCGCGCGCGAAATCCGAACCGCGTGAATCTCCATCGCCGCGCCCGCCCCGTCGACGCAGGTAAACAGCAGCCAGTACCCATCCTGCGCCTCCGGATCCACTGGAATTAACGCGGGATCCTGCAGGCTCACGCAGTTTGGAATCTGGGCGGGCGAAAGCGTCGCGGTCCCCGGCAGCGTGAGCGAAGTCGCAGGGCTGCCCACTGGCCGCACGAGTTGAATCCCAAACACGTCGCGCTCGCTCGGGTCGCTCACCAGCTCGCGCGCAAACGACAAGACCAGGTCGCGAAGCTCTCCATCCTCGTTGAGCTCGGCGAGCAGATGCGGCTCGCGGACGCTGCGGTTGTCCGAGCAGCTGCCATCCAAACAGGACGGCGGGTCGTCTCCCACCTTGGGCGATTCGTTGATGGCCCAACCGTTGAGCGGCCAGTCGCTTCCTTCATCGGTGGCCACCCGCGCGTGCCCCAGAGCGTAGCCAATGTGCGTCGTCGGCTCGAGCTCGGGCGGGTCGTTGCTCGCCTCGAGCATCAGGTCCCACTGGACGTCCGAAATCGAGTTTCGTGAGCTGGCCAACGCCGGCGAACCCACGTACGCGGACACCCATGAGGGGTTAAGTTCGAGGCTCGACCCGGTCAAGATTGCACTTTGTTCATCGAACTGGCTCGGATTGGCACAGTCCTGCTTCGCGGTTTCGAGTGGCCCTACATACACGCCGTCGCCCCGGCCCTGCGCCGCCACCCGAAGCCCCGGAATCTCGGCGCAGTCCCCTTCGCTGAGCAGGTCCGAAATCGCCACCACGGTGAAGTCCTCGAGAAGCAGCGCGCCGTCCACCGTCACCTGCGCCCTGAGGATGGGCAGGTTCTCGTCGTTGAGCTTCGGCCGCAGCTCGATTTCAACCCCGATGATTTCATCGATGCCCACCGTCGTGCGCGCCACTTCGACGTCGGCCTGGGTCACCAGCACGAGGCCGCCGGCGTGAAGCGTCACCGCAAGCTCGTCTTGAAGCTTGCTGCCCACCGCCGCGTCATTGGCCACCGTCAGCACAAGGCCGCCGTAGCGGTCACACTCCGAGTCGGGCGCGCAGCCCGTCGCGTCGGTCGTTCGCAGCGTCGTGCTCACCCAGCCACCGAGCCCGAGCGAAACGCAGTCCTTGCTCAAGAGCGCGCGCGGCGAGTCATCGGGCAAAAAGCCACCGACAAACGTCGTGCCGTCAATCGAAGGTCGAAGCGGCCCCCACGCGTCGCCGCCGGTCGGCGTGAACACCCAGTCGTTGCTCAGGTTCGCCGCGGTCCAATCCTCGCTGAGCGTCGTGCGGCGAAGCTCGCAGCAGGCCGGCTCCTGTGCGCAGTCCGTGTCGTCGCAGTCGAACGCGAGGTCGTTGTCGTCATCGAGCATGTCGTCACAAAACAGCTCGATGCCGTCGCCGCCCTTGCCTGGGGGTGTCAGATTGCGCTCCGGCGCGTTCAGCCAAGAGCAGCCGCCGCCGAACAACACGAACGGCAAGAGCACGGCGGCGAGCCCGCGACTCATGGCCTCGCTCCAATCGGCACGCGAACGGACGCGAAGCCGCCGTGCCGAGACACCGACATCGCCACGGTCGGCGCTTCCCGCTTCTGCTTTTTGCGGTGCACCCCGTACAGCACAATCGCGCTGATACCGAGGCCAATCGTCGTCCCCCAAAGCACGTCGGCGGCGGTGTTGAACCGGTCGGTCTGGTCGGCCAAGTCCTGCGCGCGCTGGTAGTCCGCGGGGTCGCCGGTGAGTGTGTACTGCGCGGCGGCCTGGTTGTAGTCGTCTCGCAGGCTGCGCGCGTGCACCGACAAGCCAATCGCTACACCGGCCGTGGCGAGGGTGCTCGCCGCCGTCCCGATGGCCGCGTTGCGGAGCCGAGGGCGTGAAGGCTCGGCCACAGGCTCCGGCACCGGCTCCGGCAAGGGTTCCGGTTCAACCGGCTCGACCGCCACCGGCAAGAGCGCCAGCGCCAGCACGGTCGTCACCCCACGCGCCATCGTCTGGCTCCGCTCGACGGGTTCGAAGCCTTCTTTCTCGACGAAGGCCCGATGCTCGCCCGGCGGCAACGCCAGCTCGATGGGCGTCTCCCCCCGGGGCGCCAAGTCTTTGCGGTCGACCCAAAGCAACGCACCCTCGGGCTCCGACGTCACTTGAAGCACCGCCACCTCGGTTCGAAGCGCATCGCGCCGCGCGCTTGCGTTCTCCCGATCGGCCTCGGTCAGGCCCTCAATCGCCAGGTACTCGCTGAAGTAGTTGAACGCTTCATCGTTGCGCCCGAGCTCCCCAAGTACGATGGCCGCATTGAAGAGCGCGTTCCGGCTCCGCACGATGCGCACGCTGTCGACATACGCTTCGAGCGAGCGCTGCAACAACTCCGTTCGCTGCGCGGCGTGCGCACGGTCCGCCTGCTCGAACAGCCGGTTCCCTTCTTCGAAGTACACGCGCGCCTCCGCGTTCTCCGAGCTGCTCTGAGCAACCGTCAAAGAGGGGCTCGCCAACAGTAGAGCGGCGAGCACGGGCAGTAGTCGAGCAAGCACTGGCTAGAAGTCTGTCTTAATCGGTGAGGCCTTGGGGCGGGTTTTCTTTTTCAAGCGAACCACGAGTGCATCGTCCTCTTCGGGGGCAACGCGGCGCTCCTGGCTTCGGTATCCAGGAAGCGAAAACCGTACCGTCGCCTCGAGCCCCGGCTCCAGCTGCACCTCGACCGGTGTACGGCCCCGTTTCTCGCCGTTTACCGCCACGAAAGCGCCCGCCGGCCGCGAGTCGAGCGCAAGCCTCACCGATGCCGCCACCGGCACGATGGGCGAAGTTTCTGCGGGGCCGTCGGACTTTTTTGTCACAGCGGCGGGCGCCGGCACCGGCGGCTCGGCGACCTCGACCGGCCCGCGTGTTGACCACAAGAGGAACACTACCCCGGCCACCAACGCCGCCCCGAGCAATGGCAGCCCCAAGGTCCACGCCCGCCGCGGCAACGTCGGCCCACGCAGCGCATTGCAAAACCCGTCCATCGTCTCGAAGCGGTCCGCCGGGTCCTTCTCCATCGCGCGCAGCACCGCCGCTTCGACGTGCGGCGGAATGTTGGCCTTCTTGCTCCGCTGCGACGGCGGTTCCGGCGCTTCGTTCCCGTGCTTGTAGAGCAGCTGAAAATGATTTTGCCCCGTGAACGGTGGTGAACCCGCGAGCATCTCGTACAGAATCACCCCGAGCGCGTACACGTCCGTCCGGTGGTCGACCACGGACACACCCTTCGCGAGCTCGGGCGAAATGTAGAGCGGCGTGCCGATGATTTGGTCCGTTGCCGTCAGCTTTGGGTCGTCATGGTCCGGCGTCTTGATTTTCGAGATCCCGAAGTCGAGCACCTTCACGAAGTTGTGGCCGTGCCTCTGCGTGAGGAAGATGTTCTCGGGCTTCAGGTCGCGGTGGACGATGCCCGCGTCGTGGGCTGCCTGCAGCGCCTCGCCGGTTTGCCGCGCGATGTCGACCGCTTCGTCGACGGGTAGGGCGCCCCGGTCGAGCCGCTCGGCCAGGTTCTCGCCATCGAGCAGCTCCATCACGATGAAGAGCCGGTGCTCCTCGTCGGTGTCGCAGTTGACCACTTTAACGATGTGCTCGTGGTCGATTTTGGTCGCCGACTTGGCTTCCCGCAGGAACCGCTCGACCGCGGACGGCTTGTCGGCCCGCCCTTCGGGCAGGACTTTTACCGCATAGGCCTTGCCGAGGTGGGTGTGGGTCGCCTCGTACACCCGCCCCATGCCGCCGACCCCAATCAGGCGCTGCACCTGGTAGAGCCCGCCCAGCGTCGCGCCGACCAACGGATCCTGAGCTAGCTCCCCTTCGACCATCTTCCTCAACAACGTAACACGCCCGCCCGGTCCACTGGCATGGGCCGGCAGCCGGCACTACAGGGTAGCCATGGCTCTCATGCACTCCAAGGGGATGGCGGTCGGCACCGCCGCGCCGCCGTTTTCGTTGCCCGGCGTCGACGGCAAAACCTGGTCGCTCGACTCCTTTAAGGACGCCGAGCTCCTGGTCGTCGTCTTCACCTGCAACCACTGCCCCTACGCCATCGCCAGCGAAGACCGCCTCCTCGAAATCCAAGCCGATTACGGCAACAAAGGCGTGAAGCTGGTCGCCATCAACCCGAACGATGCCGACAACTACCCCGCCGACTCTTTCGACAACATGAAAAAGCGGGCCGCCGACAAGGCCTTCACCTTCCCTTATCTCTACGACGAATCCCAAAGCGTCGCGCGCGCCTACGACGCCGCCTGCACCCCCGACATCTTCGTCTTCGACCGCGACCGCAAGCTCGTTTACAACGGCCGCATCGACGACAACTGGCAAAAGCCCGAAGCGGTCACCCGACGCGACCTCCGCGCTGTCCTCGATGCAGCATTGGAAGGCCGCGCGGTCGGCTTCGAGCACGTCCCGTCGATGGGCTGCTCCATCAAGTGGAAGTAAATGGCACGCGTCCCTTCGTTTGAGATGCCCCGCACCGAGATCCGAACCGAGCTCGACCGCATCCGGCATCCCTTCCGCATCGCCATCGACCGCGCCAAGAACCCTTTCAACATCGGCTCCATCGTCCGCACCGCCCACTCGTTCCTCGTCAAGGAAATCATTTTGATTGGCACCGAGCCCTGGTACGAGCGCGCCGCGATGGGCATGCAGCGCTACGAAAACATCGTCGAGCTCCCGAGCGAGCGAAACTTCCTCGACGTCGCCGAGAAAGAAGGCTGGCCGCTGGTCGCGTTTGAAAAGGACGAAGCCAGCGTCGGCCTCTGGGAAGCCGAGCTCCCCGACGACGCCGTGTTGGTGTTCGGCAACGAAGACGACGGCTGCTCGCCGGCCATTTTGGAGGCCGCTCAGCAGGTCGTCGCCATCCCCATGTTCGGCATCAACCACAGCTACCCCATCAGCGTCGCCGCCGGCATCGCCATGGCCGAATGGGCCCGCAGGCATTACGAAAACGGCCGCTGCATCTAGCCTTGCCTGCCCGGAAAGTGACGCTAGACTCCGCCCCCTTTGGTGGGTGTAGCTCAGTGGTAGAGCACTGGATTGTGGCTCCGGGTGTCGCGGGTTCAATTCCCGTCACTCACCCCACTAACTCTTTGACAGACTTACGTAGACAATCTTTCGTGGAAGAGATTTTCGTTTGAGGGCGAGCGCCCCCCGTAGCGAACGACTGAGGCGTACTCGAGTACGTCGCAGGGAGGGAGCGAAGGGGGAAAGCCGGCCTCAAACGAAAAGATCCCCACGAAAGAGCACCCGTAGCTCAGCTGGATAGAGCGCCGGACTTCGAATCCGTAGGTCGAAGGTTCGAATCCTTCCGGGTGTGCCGCGGCAACGCGGCAAAACGGGCCATTAGCTCAAGTGGTAGAGCAGTGGATTCTTAATCCATTGGCTCCTGGTTCGAGTCCAGGATGGCCCACCCAATGATTCCGAAAACTTAGGTCGTACCACTGGACGCTTTTCGGCCGCTTGGCCGGCAACGGTGTCCACTTTGGTGTCCAGAATTCCGGCTCGACGAGCTACCGCGCGGCGTGCGGCTGCTTCTGAGTTGTGCACGTAGAGGGCGGTCGTGGTCGCGTTCTTGTGGCCGGCGACGTGACCGATCGCAGTGAGGTCGCTTCCGACCGCGGCCATGTGGGTGAGGGCTGCGTGACGGAAGTCGTGGGCGCTCAAGTGCTTGGCCTCGTGCTCGGTGCCGAGCACTTTGCGTGCAGCGTGGAATAGGATTCGGCGATACTCGAAGCGTGGGAAGATGAGGCCCTCGTCCGGGCAGACTTGATCGAGCGCGCGGCTGGCTCGCGGCGTCAAAGGCACGGCGCGGGCGTAGCGCGACTTGTCGATTTCCTCGGAGATGCGGAGCACATCGTCTCCGCGCTTGTAGTGCTTGGGCGCCTCGAGTCGCCACATCGTTCCGATCCGAAGGCTCGTATCCCAGATGACCGTGAAGAGCGCCTTGATGGGATGGCCCGCCACCGGGGTCCGTTCCGGCAAAAGGGCAATGATCGCCTCGGCTTGCTCGCAGGTGAGCGACACGCGGACTTTGTCCCGTTTTCCGCCGTCGTAGGCGGTCCCGGTCGCCCGTTTCGGCGGGTTCCGAACGACGGGAGCCTCATCGATTTCGCCTCGGCGCTCGGCCCAGCCCAGGAAGTTCCGAAGGGCAGAGAGCTCCTTCGCGACGGTGGGTCGTTTGACGTGGCGAAGGCGCATGCGGCTGTAGTCCTCGACGGAGCTCACCGTGAGCCGCTCGGCCGACTCGAAGAATGGCAGGAAGTGGTTCGTGCAGTACCCGCGAAACGTCTTCCAGCTCTCGGGAGCAATCTCAGACTCGATCTGCGAAAGCCAGTCCGCGAACAAAACATCGAGAGGTCTCAGATCTCGCTGTCGGTTTTGCAGCCGGCGACCGGAAATAGTCTCGGCGTAGATTCGCGCCGCCTCGACCTTAGCTCCTGCAAGATCTCGTGCGCCCGTGGATCGATGCTGGCGTCGACCCCGGTGCGTGAAGCGGACCGTGTAGACACCCGTACGCCTGTCACGGGTGAGCGACCATCCTTCTGAGTTTCGAGCCATGTATCGATATCCCTTCGGTCAAACAGGATGCGGGCGCCAATGGAGAGCGCCCGCACGTGGGGTGCGACGCGCCGATCAAACGTGCGCAGCCCCACGCGACAATACCTCGCCGCCTCATCCCTTGTCAGCAGGGGCGATTCCGGAGCTGCAGTCTTCTGAAGCGATGAGTCGCCCGTCGATGTCCCCCAAGCTTCGTCCGGAGGAAGTTTACCGGGAAACTGATTTGAATACATGCTTTCGGTCACACCCCTATTATCGGTTTTGCCCCCCAAAAAGTTGTCCTGAGGTCCAAACTATTTTCGTGAATCGAAATGACGCGGAATGAATCGTTCTGCTCTTTTCTGAATCGTGTTGCGTTATTTTGCTCCGAAATTGTTCGCTCTGACTCCGATTGACTCTGTTTGCGTCATTTCAAAGCAACCGGAGTCATTGCGATTCAGATTGGCGCAAAGAACTCCAAATAGTTTCATTGTGCGTCAAAAAGAACCGGACTCTGTACGGGGCAAGATGTGGGATTGTAAGACATCGAAGATGTCTCAATCCCCGCTTGCCGCGCTCAACGCCTTCGGCTTATTCGCAGCGGAGGCTTCAGGGAGAGCAAGGCCACGCATGTGCCAAGGGTGGCGGCCGCCAGCTTTCCGACGCCGTCCGCCACCTCGCTTCAGCGCCATCGATCGGAGACACGCGGAAAACGCAGGGGCGAACCACGGCACGAGTCTTGATGGCGTCCTGTGGTCGTGGACCTTCACGCCGCGGCTACGAGCGAGGCGATTTCTCGATCGTACGTGCGTCGCACTCCGGAGCATGGCGTGCGCGGAAAGGCGTCATTCGTGGACCTCGACAGCTACGCCAACATCATAGCGGGTGGCGACAACGGCCCGCTGTTGGTTCCCGGCGACTCGGCCGATCTGGCAGCGCTCCTCATCCCGGAGCTCAATGCCAATCACAACAACGGTCCGGACGACGCTGGCTTCGTCGTGACCCTCAGTCAGTGGATTGACGACGGGGCGCTGGACAACTGACGGACTGAGATGCAGGTCATACTACCCGGGTTGTGCGGCTCGGGTAGCCGTCTTGCCATTCGGTGGGCGACTCCGCGCACTCGATCTCCCTGAACCCCAAACCTCCAATGGTTCGCTCCATCCGGGATGGGGACGGGGCCCGCTTTGCGTGACGCGTTCTGCTCCGTTGGCGATGCCGTTGTCTATGGGAGCAGCATCGGCCCGTTGCCATGAACACCGCCGTTGTCGCTGAGCGCCGTGAGTGCCCAGTCGTACAGCGTATTCGGATCCGCCTCTGCCTCATCGCTATGGCAGGAACCGCAGGCCCAATCGAGCGAGATATAGGGATTGGCGGGCGAGGCCCCCGTCGTCGACAGGCTGTTGTCCGGGTTGACCGGATCGACCCATGTGTTGATGCCTGCCAAATGCGTCGACGTGTCGCCGTAGAAGGTACCTGCCTTGACGGCCGACTTGGTCGCGTGGGGCATGTGACACTGCTCGCAGGTCACCCCACCCATTCCGGGGTAGTTGGCCGCCCACACCGCATAGCTCTCCTCCTGGTTGAAGTGGCACGAGGCGCACTCGACCCGGACCCCGTGGACGTTGCGGAAGTTCGGGTTGGGATCGTCTGCCGTGTCATCGAGAGCGACGTACGTATCTCCATACCTCACGGGCTCGTGAGCGTCGTGGCAGCCCGTGCACAAGAGCGCGGCGTGCTTGCCCTGGATGACCTCTTCGAACTGCTCGTGGTGTCGGATGAATCCTCCGCTCGTGTCGATCTCGTACACATCGGCTCGGATGTGGCAGCTCGAGCACGAAGCCGAGGCATCCCACTGGGTTGCGACCTCGTATGGATTGTCCGCGTGACCGGCACCCGGCCCATGGCAGCCTTCGCAGCCGACACCGGGTTCCTCCCAGGTGCCGTGAATGCCTTCGAGACCGTCCTGATTGTCGCTGAGATCGTTGTCCGTCGCGGCGTCGGTATCGGGGACCCAACCGGTCGTGTGGCAGCTACCGCAGTTGTACGGTTTCATCTCGTCCGTGTGATAGGTCGAACTGCTCACTGCGACGTCGGGGTAGGCCGCCGAGCCAAATGCGTCGACCTCCAACGGGGGGTTGTACTGGACTTTGTCATCGTCGTCAGGGTCGGCCGTGTTGGAGGAGCCCGTGATGATGTATCCGTCGACGCCGATGAAACGCGCTTTCCACCCGTAGCCGCCGATCACGTAGCTTACGTCATCCCAACCGCCATTGGGGAACGTGTTCGCGTTGACGGAGAGAACCTGAGCGCCGCCTTGGCCTGCATCGAAGAAGTCCGCGTCAACGGCAAACTCTTCACCATGGATCTGCGTCCGAATCCACTCGGGATACCCGGTGCCGTCCAGGATGGCTTGCTTCGGGACGATCTTGTAGGGGTGGCCCGTGTTGGTCCACGACGCATACTGCCGTGCGTGGCATTCGGCTGTGCCGCACGTGTCGGAACCGACGTAACCGAGCTCCGCACCCTGACCGTCGATGCCGTCCGCACCGTCCGCACCGTCCATGCCGTCCGCACCGTCCTGCCCCGACGGTCCCTGCGCGCCTTGATCGCCTGTGCACGATGCCAGCGTGAACAAACACGACAAACCAATCACGAATACGCGTCCCATGATGCCTCCTTTACCGACGCCCCAACTGTAGACGATGTAGCGCGAAATGTGGTGAGCGAAATGACGCTAAATCCGCAAGCGAAGCGGTTTCGCAAGACCGGTTCGTGCAGCGCAAGATTTGCGCGACCAACGCTAACACCGCCGGCGGCACCGTCGTTGTGCGAAGACTTCGTCGATCAACATCTCCTGCTCCAGCTTGTGCGAAGGACCCGAGCCCGGTGTTCCAGTTGCGCAGGAAGACAATAAACACGGAAGACGCCCTACGATGCTCGGCGATTTGGCCGAGCAGCGCGTAGCTTGCACTCGGAGTCCCGACATTTCTGAGCACGTTCTTGTGAAATAGGACGTTGTCCAACAGAAACGGCAAACATCCGCCGGCCAGGTCTTGCTCAGTCGCGCGGTAGTACTTCCCCGGAATGGCGGTCGGCAACGTCGCGATCGAGCGAAGGAGGTCGGTCTTTTTGAACGGCACCGTGCACTGGATCTCTCTTAGCCCATTGGGCCCATTCTAAGAACCGAATTGCGTGGTACCAGGCGTTATGTCGAGTGGCTGTTTCGCCTATCTGCACCTCCACCCCGTCTCCTCGCATCTCACAAATCTCTTTCTTGCTCGGATCGGCCTCGGTCCCGCTCTCGTCGCCGTTGAAGTCGAATCGCGCGAGCGTCGCGGTGTGCGGCGCGACTGGTGACGAAATGACGCCATGTGCCGGGGTGCGGAGCCTTCTGAATCGCCCTCCGTTGGATTGCGAGCTTTTGCTTGAGGGCCCGGGATTCGATGGCTTGGCGGAGCGCCAGTTGTTGTGAAAGCCGTTTTCGGTCGCGGCTCGATACGGGTAGGGCGGCGAGGAGACCTCGCTGGTTTCGATACTTCTCTTTGAGTCGCCGACGCTCGCGAGAGGCGGTGTCTCGGTAGCTGCTCCAGGCGTGCTGGCGCTCTAGACGGGCCTGGTCGAGGGACAGCTCGTATTCCTTCCACAAGCCCTGCGGCGCGATGGCCGGGGCGGGGGAGTACCGCCGGGTCGCAGTTCTTGCAGCTTCCAGCTGATGCGCGGGCGCTGGCTGGAAGGCTCCGAACCGTTGGCAGAGGCGCGGCTTGCTGAGCTCGCGGTCCACGAATGACGCCTTCACACGGACGCCCCGCTCAACGTCCTCGAAGACGAGGCCGTTGCCATGCGGCCGAAGCACGACGCCAAGGCTGGCGCACACGTCGTGAACATCGTCCCAGCTCCGCACCTGCCCGACTCGAAGTGCGGGTCCTAGCTGCTTTCTGGCCCAGCGAGCAAAGCTGTCGATCCCGTGCTGAGCTTCGTGGTCCGCCGCCCTCTGCGGGACCTTCTCACGATCGCGCACTCTGGAACGAAGCGGTGTGAGTCCGAGCTCTCGTTCGAGGACACGGCCCGCGGTGAAGAGCTTCTGGTGATCCC
>CAMYJN010000004.1 GCA_947258625.1 uncultured Polyangiaceae bacterium
ACCCCTCGCGAAAACCTCGGCACGAGGCGGAGCGCGGAGCCCCCAACTGACTGGAACGCACTTTGACCCGCCCCCTCATCGCCTCGTTTCTGAGCCACATCGACGGCGACGCTTCACGCGAGGTCGCGCTCCAAGCCTACCGCGAGGCGGAAGAGAAACATGGCGTTCGAATCTACGACGACCACGACGCACGCGTCGCGCCGGGCGCGTTCAAGCCCCACATGCCGATCTCCGAAGAGCGTGTCCGAACCCTGACACGGAGTTGGGAGCAATTCGACCGCGCCCTCGAGCCCCTAGGGAGGGCCGCCGAGCGCGACCTCGTCATTCAATCCCTCGGGCCGTTCGTTTCCGACACTGGCCTTTGGGTCGCCGGAACCGATCTCGCCGACGATCACTTGTTCATTTTCGGCTCGGGCGAAGTGGGCTCGTGGACGGCAGACCAATGGGATCAGCACCTCGCCAACTGGGCCGCGGTCAAGCAGTACAACGGGCGCGACGACTGGACCGCAGAGCGCCTGGTCGAACAAATGCGCCGAGCCCCTCGCTACAATGAATGGACCAAGCTGCTGCGCAGCCTCATCGCAGAGGCTCGTGGGACTGCTATTCGGAGCTAGTCACAGAACGTCGACCGGACCGGCGCCTTCGCGTAGGACCACCGCCTCATCGCCGCTGAGGTCTACGACCGTCGATGGCTCGATGCCGCCCCAGCCTCCATCGACGAACGCGTCGACATGCGAGAACCGGGCGTTGAGCTCGTCCGGGTCGTTCAGCACGTCTCCGTCGAGGGTCGCCGAGGTCGACACAATCGGGCTTCCGAGCTCGTCGAGCAGCGCGAGCGCAACGGCATCATCGGGCACGCGAATCCCGACGGTCTTCTGCTTGCGCACCAGGAGCTTCGGCACCTCGCGGGTGGCCCGCAGCACGAAGGTGTACGGCCCCGGCACGAGGCGTTTCATGATCCGATACGCGAAATCGTCCACGTGAGCGTAGCGGGCGATCTTGCTGAGGTCCGGGCACATGAAGCTGAGGGGGTGGTCCTTTTTGAGCTGGCGAATCTGATAGATGCGCTCGATCGCCTTCTTCTGGTGGATGTCGCAGCCGAGTCCGTAGACCGTCCCCGTCGGGTACACGATGACGCCGCCGCGGCGGAGTACATCCACCGCTTGGTGCACCCGTCGAGCCTGTGGGTGAGTGGGGTGAATCTCGATACGCATCGGCCGCCGCTCCAGGTAGCGATGGGGCCCGTCGTCGTCAAGGCGACGAGGACTACCCAAGCGCTCGCAAATGCGCTAACTAGTCGCGCGTCAATGAACGATGAGCGAGACCCGCGCCCGTATCTTCTGATCACGGTGCTTTTAGACAGCTCGGCACGCCCTGCCGACATCAGCCGCAGCCACGGCGACGCCTACGAACGCTCGCTGAACGCGAGCCAAGGGCAGGAGATCGCGGGGCTCGAGCTGGTCGAGCTGCCCATCGCCGCGCCGGTGTTCAAAGCGCTGCGCCAGCCGCTTGCGGTGCCGGGAGATGCCGTCGGGCTCTACGACGTGTTCCCCTTGGCCAGCCACCTCAAACCCGAATACCGAAAAATCGCCGGTCAGTTTCTCGCAGCCGAAGCGCTCTGGACGATGGAAGAGCAAGGCCTCCTTGGCGGCGTGCCCGTCAACGTGAAGCTCGAAGTGCCCAAGGGCTGGAAAACGGACCCGAGAGACATCCATCAACACCTCGTCGGCGAAGGCGCCCTCGACCTCAGCCCAAGCGGCATCGAGACGTACAAGGCGATCAAGACAGCCTGGGACAGCGGCAACACCGCTTGACGAAGTCGGGACTGCCCCCCTTTTCTAGTTCAGGGAGTACGGGCGTTCTAACAAGAAGGGCGCGATCTCGGCGTCGAACTGGGCGCCGTCCGCGCGATGCATCTGGTAGGTGCCGTGCATCGTGCCGCGTTCGGTGGTTAGCACCGCCCCGCTGCTGTACCGAAAGCTTTCCCCTGGGCTTAGCACGGGTTGCTCGCCGACGACGCCCGGGCCTTTCACCTCTTGGACGTCGCCGTGACCGTCGGTGATGACCCAGTGCCGGGTTTGAAGCTGGACGACCTCGCGCCCGTTGTTGGTGATGGTGATGGTGTAGGCGAAGACGAAGTGTCGCTGCCCCGGATGCGATTGCTCCTTGAGATAGTGGCTCTGGACTTCGACGAGGACGCCGTTGGTCTCAGCGCTCGAGCTGGTTGCGGGAGGGCTCATCGCGGTGCACCTCGAAGATGACGCGCGTGGCTCACCCAAGGCGTGCCCGCGATCGCCAAGCGCCACTCGGCGTGCTGATGTGCGGGCTCCGCATAGCCGATGCCGATCCGCGAGCCGACGATGATCTCACTCGCGCGGGTTCCTTCGCGCACCTCGAGGCCGCCGCGGCGGTAGAGAGGGTGCCCGCTGAAGCTCGCGTCGAGGCCCAAGGCTTGACCGACCTTTCCGGGGCCGGTCAGCGACACCGGACCGTCCTTGCCACCGCGCCTGCGTCGAATCGTGGCCGTGCCGGCAATCGGTTCGCAGGATCGAATCAAGACCGCAGCGCCCTCTCCCTCGCGATTCGCGACGAGATTCAACATCTGGTGCAAGCCGTAACACAAATAGACGTAGGCGTGACCCGGCGGACCCCACATCGGCGCGTTTCGCGCGGTGAGGCCGGCACGGCAGTGGTTCGCGCTGTCGTCGGGAAAGCGGTACGCCTCGACTTCGGTGATGCGAAGGCCGACGCGGCCATGCCATAGCTCTTGGCCGAGGAGGTCGCGGGCGACGGCGAGGGCATCGCGCGCGTAGAACTGGCGTGGAAGGAGACGGCCCGGCACGGGGGGAGTTTGATCCAGCGCTAGCGCCAGTGCCAGCGGAGCGTTAGCCTATCTCTAAGGCCAGGCTCACGATCAACTGATAGTCGTTCCTCTTCGGAACCGAGCCGTCGGCTCGCGGCGGCGGGCGCTCCGTTCGGTAGAACTTGAAGGTGGTTTCCAAGTCGAAGATATCGGTAATTTCGACGCTGAACGTGGCGGTGCCGATGTGGTTGGTGAGGCCGATCTGGGTGTAGATTACGTTGGTAAGCCAGTCGATCTCCAGCTCTACATCGTCGGTGAAGTCGAAATCTGCATAGGTACGGAAACTGATGAAGCCGTCGTTTTGTGGATTCTCTACCCCCGTCGCCGTGCTCAGGAATCGAGCGTACTGGTAGCCGAGTGCGCCCCCGAGATCCCACTCGACCTTTTTCGTATCAAAGACGTGTACACCGGCCCCGGCGCCCGGTGTGGCGCGGAGCTTGAGGTTCTGAAACCGGTCGTTGAGAAACTGCGCGCTTGCGGGTGAAAAGAATAGACGCTTCGAATAGTACACGGTCACGCCGGCTTCCCCGAGGTGCCGGTTCACGTTCTGTTCTCGATTGGAATAGCCAAACGTCCCGTCGTAGCTGATCGCGGAGCCGGTGCGCGGGTCGGTCCGCGCCAGATCCCAGTGCATGTTCAACTGGCCTTGATTGGTGTTGCCTGCATTTGCCGACAAACCCACCCCAAGCTTCGTCGACCACCAGTTTCGCTCTCTCCGCCCTCCTTCGAGGATCGCGAGAAGTTGATCGCGCGGGTAGCTCACCACTCCGTCCGCCGTCTCGATGATCACGTTCTCCTTCGTGACGACCGCTCGACCCGCCACGTCGATCTTGCCTTCGAACACGTAGGTGTTGACGCGAGGAGAATGAAGCTCGCTCACCTTGCTCCAAGAAAAGGTCAGGAGGTCGAGCTTGTCGCTGTCGAACTCGATGTCCTTCTCGCGCATCCAGTGCACTTCGCCCTTGAGCCACTCGCCCGAGGTCAACCGAAGCCAATCGTGTGTATCCCCAAACTTGATCGTGAACTCGGCGGGAAGCCCCGCTTCGGTGTCGTCCTCGACCTGTTCTATGGCCTTTTCGATCTCCGCGACGCCCTGGTCTGGCTCGACCGCCTCGTCGGGCACCCCGTCGTCGGTGGCGCCGGTTGGGACCGCGTCCTGAGCGAAGCCCCGCGGCGGACTACAGAACAGCCCTGTGCTCACCGCCAGAACCGTGGCAGCGATGAACTGCTTCACTGTCGCCGTCCCCCGTTCACATCAGGGCCGGTTTATCCGCAGCGCGCGGGAGCGACAAAAAAGCAGCGACGTCCGGTCCAGTCAGCCCAGGATTGACACGGGGGCTGTCGCCCGTATACGCGTGGCTTAGCCCTGCGAGGTCGCGCCCTAGCTCGACACGCGTGACGTCATGAAGTCGAGAACGAAGCAAGTTTTGATCGCTCTGGCTGCGCTGCTGGCGGTGCTGCTCGTCCTGGGCGGGATCAAGGGCGCTCAGATCGGCGCGATGATCCGGGCCGGCGAGTCGTTCAAGCCTCCACCGGAGGCCGTAACCACCGCGCCCGTGGCGAGCGCACGCTGGGGGTCCTCCATCGTTGCCATCGGCTCGGTCCAGCCCGTCATGGGGGTGATGCTGACCGCAGAGATTCCGGGAGCCGTTCGCGAGATTCGCTTCGAGTCGGGGCAGGAAGTCGAACAGGGCGCCTTGCTCCTGCGGATGGATACATCCACCGAGCGCGCCGAGCTCGCTGCGGCCCAAGCGGACGCCACGCTTGCGGAGGCAGAGCTTGGTCGCACCAGGAGCCTTCTCGAGAGGGATGCCCGAAGCCAGGCCGACCTCGACATCGCGATCGCAAAAGCAGCACGGGCGCGTGCGGCCGTCCGCAATGTCTCTTCGGTCATTTCCAAAAAGACGATCCGCGCTCCATTTTCCGGCCGCCTCGGGATCCGCAAGGTGGATGTCGGAGAGTTTCTTCAACCGGGCACGCAAATCGTGGCCCTCGACGCGTCAAATCCGGCCTACGTCGACTTTCGGGTCCCACAGCAAGCCTTAGCCGAGATTCAAGTCGGGCAAGAGGTCACGATCACCGGCGACACGTTCGGCGAGCGTGCCTGGATCGGCAAGGTCGACAGCATCGATGCCCGGATCGACCCGAGCACCCGAAACGTGCTGATCCGAGCCTTGGTGGACAACCCGGACGGACGGCTTCGGCCCGGCATGTTCGTCGATGTCAAAGTCTCGCTTCCGGATCTGCGGGACGTGTTGCTGATTCCGGAAACCGCACTGCTCTACGCGCCCTACGGCGACTCGGTTTTCCTCGTTCGCGGCGGTGAGAACGGCGCGGAAGGAGAAGACGACCTCACGGTCGAGCAGGTATTCGTCCGGGTGGGGGAGCGCCGAGGCGACCTGAGAGCCGTCGTTTCGGGGCTCGAGGCTGGGCAGACCATCGTCTCGACCGGGGCCTTTAAGCTGCAAAACGGAACTGCGATCGTCGTGCACAACGCGCTTGCGCCCAGGGTGAGCGAGAACCCTACGCCCGACGATCGGTGAACGGGGACCGTTGAACGCGTCATGAAGCTGACCGACCTCTTCATCCGCCGCCCCGTCATCGCGATCGTCGTGAACCTCGTGATCGTCATCGCCGGCCTTCAGGCGATGCGCTCACTCAACGTGCGACAGTATCCGCGCAACGAGAACGCCGCGATTACGGTCACAACCGCCTACGTGGGAGCCAACGCGGAGCTGGTGCGTGGCTTCATCACGACGCCGCTCGAACGCGCAATTTCGGCGGCCGATGGCATCGACTACATCGCGTCGCAAAGTACGCAGGGCGTTTCGACTATTCGCGCCAACCTGCGTCTCAACCAGGATTCGATTCGCGCGCTCTCCGAGATCAGCTCGAAGGTCGACCAGGTGCGCGGGGACCTGCCGCCCGAGGCCGAGGTTCCGATCCTGAACATCGAGTCGATCGAAAGTCAGTTCGCCTCGGCGTACCTGAGCTTTTCGTCGGAGTTCCTCGAGCAGAACGAGATCACGGACTACCTCGTCCGAATCGTTCAGCCCCGGTTGTCCGCGATTCGAGGGGTGCAGAAGGCGGAAATCCTAGGGGCGCGCACGTTCGCGATGCGGATTTGGCTCGATCCCGGCAGGCTCGCAGCGCACCGGGTCACCCCCACCGACGTCCAGCGTGCGCTCGCCGCAAACAACTACCTCGCAGCGGTCGGGCAGACCAAGGGCTCGTTGATTCGGGTGAACCTGACCGCGAACACCGATCTGGCGTCGGTCGAGGAGTTCAAGAGGCTCGTGATCCGCGAAAAGGACGGGGCCATCATCCGGATCGAGGACGTCGGCACCGTGGCGCTTGGGGCGGAGAGCTACGACGAACGGGTCAACTTCACCGGCCAGACCGCGGTCTTCATCGGCGCCTTCGTGCTGCCCAACGCCAATGCGCTCGATGTCATTCGGGACGTTCGCAAGGAGCTCGAAGACATCAAGAGGGACCTTCCGAGTCAGCTCGAGGCGACGGTCGCCTACGATGCGACCGCCTACATCGAGGACGCGATCAAAGAAGTCGTGACGACGCTATTGGAAACGCTTTTCATCGTGATCGTCGTCATCTTCTTCTTCCTCGGTTCGTTTCGGTCCGTCCTCGTCCCCGTGGTCGCGATCCCCGTTTCGCTTATCGGAGCTGTGTTCCTGATGCAGCTCTTCGGGTTCACGCTCAACCTTCTCACCTTGCTCGCCGTCGTGCTGTCCGTCGGGCTCGTAGTCGACGACGCAATCGTCATGGTCGAGAACGTCGAACGGCACCTTCGAGACGGCATGTCGCGGACCGAGGCCGCGATCGTCGGCGCCCGAGAGCTCGTCACACCGATCATCGCGATGACCATCACGCTGGCGGCCGTGTACACGCCCATTGCATTTCAGGGGGGGCTCACCGGTTCGCTGTTTCGAGAGTTCGCGCTCACGCTCGCCGGGGCCGTGATGATTTCCGGAGTCGTGGCCTTGACCCTCTCACCCGTGATGTCCGCCCGATTCTTGAACGAGCACAAGAGCGACCGAGGCCTCAGCGCGCGAATCGATCGGGGCTTCCAACGGCTTCGAACCAGGTACTCGCGTCACCTCGCGTTCGCGCTGGACAACCGAACCAGCGTCTATATCGTCTGGCTCGGCCTGAGCGCGCTCGGTCTTGTGATGTTCAGCATGTCGGCACGCGAGCTCGCACCCGCCGAGGACCAGGGCGTGATCTTTGGGATTCTCGAGACGCCGTCGAACGCAACCCTCGACCAGCTGGGTCCCTTCGTCGACGCCATCCATGACGAGGCGATGTCCACCCCCGAAGCACAGTTCACCTTTCAGATCACGACGCCAGGCGGCGGGTTTTGGGGCGTAGGCCTCACCCCCTGGGCCCAGCGCGACCGAACGGTCTTCGAGGTCTTGCCCGAGCTCACCGAGAAGATGACAGCGCTTCCAGGTATCCGCACCTTTCCGGTCTTGCCGCCGGCGCTCCCCGGCGGTGGACAGTTTCCCGTCGAGGTCGTCATCGCCTCTACCGCCGAGACGCCGCAGATACTCAGCCTCGTCGAGGAGCTTCAACGGAGGGCCACCGAAAGCGGGATGTTCGCGTTTCCGCCGATCATCGACGTCAAGATCGACCAACCGGAATCCGAGATCGTGCTCGACCGAGACGCGGTGGCGGAGCTCGGCTTGGACCTTCGACAGGTCGGCCAGCAGCTGGCCGCGGCGGCTGGCGGCAACTACGTCAATCGGTTCAGTGTAGCTGGCCGCAGCTACAAGGTGATTCCCCAGCTGGCGCGCAAAGAGAGGCTCACCCCCGAGCAACTCGAGGACATTTACATCACCGGCCCCACCGGCGAGCTGATTCCGCTCGGCACCTTCGCGACCATCAAAGACAGCGTGACCCCTCGATCGCTCAATCGCTTCCAGCAGCTCAACGCCGTGACGCTCTCGGGCGTTGCGATTCGACCGCTCGACGAAGCGCTCGGCTTTCTCGAGACGGAGGCCGAGAAGCTTCTGCCCCAGGGCTACACCATCGACTACACCGGCGAATCACGTCAGCTCCGCAAGGAGGCGAACACCTTCGTTCCCGCCTTCGGCCTTGCGATCCTGTTGATCTTCTTGGTCCTGGCGGCCCAGTTCAACAGCTTTCGCGATCCCTTCGTGATTCTCGCGGGCTCGGTTCCACTGGCCATGTTTGGCGCGTCGATCTTTACGTTCTTGCAGATGCCCGATCCGAACATGAGCTTTTTCACCGACGGCTGGACGACTACGCTGAACGTCTATTCGCAGGTGGGCCTCGTGACCCTGATCGGACTGATCTCGAAAAACGGCATCCTGATCGTGGAGTTCGCCAACGCGCTTCAGCGCGAGGGCCACAGCAAGCTCGATGCGATTAAGCAAGCCTCGGCTACGCGACTGCGGCCCATTTTGATGACCACTCTAGCAACCGTGTTTGGGCATTTCCCCCTCACGCTCGTCTCCGGGCCGGGCGCCGAGGCCCGGAACAGCATTGGCCTCGTCCTGGTCGGGGGCATGACCATCGGCACGATGTTCACGCTCTTCTTCGTTCCTGCGATCTATCTTTTGGTCTCGAAGTCGCTTCGTTCTGATTGAACGTTCGCTTCTTGCTCGGCGTCTGCGACCTTCATTCGCTTCGACCCCACGAGGTCCTCGAATTCCCTCAGGTACCGAGCGTATTCAGCGGAATCGTCCGGGCTATAGTTCAGGTTCTTGTAAAGGCTGTTCAGGCGTGTGAAGAAGTCCTGCGCCGTGTCGCGATCCTCGATGGCGAGGTCCGCCTCGATGACCTCCTTCACCAAGTCGAAGCTCCTCTTCTGACGAGCGAGAGGCGTGGACGAGTCCACCGGGTCGTAAGCGTCCTGCTGCAGGAAAACCATGTCGAAAAAGACAGATTTCTGCCAAGTCAGGAAGTCCGTCATCGTGGTCCCTTCCTCGCCTGTGACTTGCATCATCTGGTAGATCTCGTCGCCCCGATGGAGGAGCTCGTGGGCCGCCTTGACGTCCTCCACCCAGGTTGGGGACAGGTTCTTGGCGTACCAGTCGCTCATCTGGTCGAGGTAGCGCGACCACGAGATTAGCGGATCGATAGCTGGGTAGAAGCGCTTATATGCACGTTCGGCCGACAGGCCCAAGAAGGTCTTCACCGTGGCGAGAGTTGCTTGGGTCACCGGCTCCTCGAAGTTGCCGCCCGCTGGCGAAACGGTGCCGATGAGCGTGACGCTACCCGTCTGGCCATCAGGCCCTTGGATGAGCCCGGCCCGTTCGTAGAGGCTCTTGATGGAAGAGTCCAGATAGGCCGGGAACGCTTCCTCCCCCGGGATCTCCTCCATACGGCCTGACGTTTCGCGCATGGCCTGGGCCCAACGTGAGGTCGAGTCGGCAATGCACAAAACGTCGTATCCCATCTGCCGGTAGTACTCCCCCAGCGTGATCCCGGTGTAGATGGAGGATTCCCGTGCGGCAACGGGCATCGACGATGTGTTGCAGATGATGATCGTGCGATCCATGAGCGAGCCCCCGGTCCGGGGGTCCCTCGTCTCCGGGTACTCGGTGATCGTCTCCACGACTTCGCCCGCTCGTTCGCCGCAAGCGATGACGATGACGATGTCCACCGCAGAGTGTCGGGCGATCAGACTCTGAAGCACCGTCTTTCCAGAACCGAAGGGCCCCGGGATGCAGGCGGTGCCCCCACGCGCGATCGGGATCATCGTGTCGATGATGCGCTGTGTCGTCGTCAGAGGTTCCGTCGGGTAGATGCGCTCGGCCACGCGCTGCCGGAGCATGCGTTCGGGCAACGGGCGGCGCACCGGCCAGCGCTGAGCCATCGTGAGTGTCCGCTCCGCACCGTTCGGTCGGACGATTCGCGCGACGGGGTCGTTGATCGTCAGGTTGCCCCGGTTGATCCAGCTCAGCTCAACCGCCCCGGGCTCGTCGAAGGGCACCATGATCTTGTGTTCGAAGATCCCCTCGGGCGTCGTCCCCAAGATCTGTCCCGGCAGCACGATCCTCCCCGTACTGACCGCCGGTGCGAATTCCCAGCGTCTCTCGGTGTCCACGGACTCCGCCTCGATGCCGCGGGGGAGCAGGAAGCCGTGTTCCTTCGCCAGCAAGGCCAACGGGTTCTGCAGCCCATCATACACCTTCCCTAGAAGACCGGGAGCGAGAGTCACCGACAGCATTTCACCGGTCAACTCGACCTGGTCCCCGACCTTCACCCCGGAGGTATCCTCGAAGACCTGCATGTCTGCGACTTGATTCTGGACGCGAAGCACCTCCGACTTGAGACGCCGCTCTCCGAGAAGAACATAGCCGACCTCGTTCTTCATCACTCGAGTATCGCTGACGTTGATGCTGACCAGACTCTCCTGCACGGCCACGATGGGAGCGCGCCGAGACCCGTGCCCGCTCGCGTCGCCCCGATCAAGCGAAGAGGTTTTGGTGGTCACTTGTCACCTCCAGTATCAGTTCTTCAAAGCGCTCACGGGCCTGCTCGGCATCGTACGAAAGCCAGCGGTGGAGGATGTCCCACTTGTAGACGAAGGCGAAGACCTGCTCGAATCCAAATGGATGCGCGTCGGAAATCTGGCCCAGCTTCTTCCAAGACTCACCCATCATCAAGGTCTCGAGCCCCAAGGCGTCGCCCCGGTCGAGGAACATCTGCGCCTCGGGGATCCATGGGAAGACGGCGCTTAGCCCAAACTCCGCGTCCGCCCAGCGAGACTCGATGATGCGCGTGTACGGACCGGTGCCCCATCGCCCCGGTGGCGCGGATTTCCCCTGGCGCCTCAGACGGAGCGCCACCATCAAAGTCCGTATGTTCATCCGGAAATCCACGATGTTCAGAAGCTCCGGAGTGCGGTTGTTGGCCACAACTTCCTCGTACATGGCTGCGATCTGCTCGGTCGTTCGACTCACAGGTTGGCGATGCCAGCTGACCAGACGCTCGGTCCTCATGAGCTCGTCCAAGTCATCCGCGTGCAGGAGGGACAAGCGCTCCTCGAGCCGCCGGCGGCTCATCGGTAGCAGCTTGGTCTGCCTGAAGTCGGGAAGCGCCGGAAGACTCGCAACGAGCTGATAATAGCGTCGCTTCACTGCCCTGCCTCGAGCAGAATCTTCCGATAACGAGGCAGAAGCAGCTTGAGCATCATCTCGGACAGAGCCTCGTCGCTCAAGTCGATCTCCAAGTCTTCGCCGACCAAACGAATGCGCGCCCCGCCTTGAAACTCGCTCGACGGAATGAGCTCGATGCCCTTGCGTAGCAAATCGGCAGAGAACGATACGGCCGACTGCCGGAGGAATTCGTCGAGCTCTACGGAGACTTCATCGGCCAATCGCTTTGGAACGAGAATGACAGCTTCCTTGTCTTGGATGAAATCTTCGGCGGCCCTCCCCGCCAAGACCAAGATCATGTCCCGAAGCACGGCGCCGTCGGTGGTCACATCGGTCACGAGGCGGCGCACGTGCTCTTCGAAAGCGGACATGACGGCCGAGCGGAGCTCCAGGCCCGTGTCCCGTGCCGCCATGCGCAAGGCCTCGATGCTCGCGGTCTGCTCTCGCTCGGTTGCGGCCTGCGCTTCCTTCTTGATCGCCGCAGCCTTCGCTTTGGCGTCAGCCACAGTCCGGGCAGCTTTCGCTTTGGCCTCCGCGAGAATTCGATCTGCCTCTGCTCGCGCGGCACGGACTCCCTCGTCACGAATTCGGTCGATGAGGTCTTTGACTCCCGAGGATTTCAGATCTGGCTCGGTCATGCGTCACCTCATTTCGGAATGGCGCCTGCGAGCACCAGAGCGAATACGAAAACGAAGACCGCAAAGCCCTCGATCACAGCCGCAGGAGCGATGGAGATCCCGAACACTTCAGGCTTCGACTTTGAGGTATTGATGGCGGCAGCACACGCGCTTCCTTGAGCCATCGCGCTCATGAGCAGAGCCACGCCTGTGAGTGTCCCCAACACGAAAAGGCCCGGCGAGCTTCCCAGCGTCACAGTTCGGTTGAGCGTCAGCATCACCACGATGCCGTAGATCGTTTGGGAGGAAGGCATGGCCGCCACCCCGACGAAGCGACCATAGCCGCCCTCCACTTCGAGCATCGCACCTGCGGCGGCCTGGCCGCCTCGGCCAACACCGATCATGCTGCCGATCGCACCCAAGGTCAGAGGGGCGAAGATCCCCAGCCAGCCCATGGTCAACACCAATGGTTCCACGGATCACGCTCCTTTCTTCTTGAACGGCCGGAAGAGCGGACCCTCTTCCGGAAGTCCCCAGTTGAAGAATTCGATGACATTCAATCGAAGCCCGTGGATCACTCCGCTGGCAACGGCAAGTAGCAGGTTCAGGCTGTGTCCGATGACCAAGATGATGAGCGCCGCAAGGAGACCCACGCCCGGAATGGCCTCCCGAGCGCCGGCGGCCATGTCGTTGAAGGCGATCGCCAGTGATGCGGAGGCGAGGCCCAAGGCGAACAGCCTCAGGTAGCTCAAGACATCTCCAAACGCCGAGATGATACGGGTCAATCCGACCAACCCTTTCCCCAAGCGAGCCAAAGGACGCGCCCCGTATCCCGAAAACGCAAACACGAACACTAGGCCGACGATGGCCACGGAAACGGCCGGCGCCTTTAACCAGTCGACTCCTACCTGAACCGCGAGGAACAGCGCGTAACCAGCTAGCACGAACAGGGCCCATCCGAGCGACGGCAAGGCACGGGGGCTCCATCCATAGCGCCGGGCGTCCATGAGATTGCCCAGCATGACATGCATCGCTCCGATCGTGATCGACAAGGCCATCATGCCGCTCGCGTCGGTGATGTCCAAAACCGCCAGCCGTGAGAGGAAGGTGTCCGAGGCCGGCGCCACCCCGAAGAATGAGCCCACCAACACGCCGTACACGACCGTGGTCACCACCAGGGTAACCAGGACCCAACGCCACCGACGCGTTGCGGCAGAGCGCGACAGCCTCTTCCAGAAATACGCGGTGGCAAGTGCCAAGACCAGCCCGTAGCCACCATCCGAAATGATCATCGCAAAGAAGATGGCGAACGAGTACAGGACCACCGACGAAGGGTCCCAGCTGCTGTAGCCGGGGGTCTTGTAGAAGTTGACGAGGTTCTCGCCGCCTTCGGTGCGCTCGGCGTTGTGAAGCAGCGTAGGCGGCTCGTCGTCGGGGCCGGGACCAGAGACCGCCATTGCGATGCCGTGCTTCGCGGCGTACCCGCGGAGCGCCTCCACGGCCTCGGTCGGTGCCCATGCCCGCAGCGCGAAGACCGGATTGGAATCGTAACATTGATCGGCGGCGACCTCGCGAGCGGCTCGGTCCTCGAGGGCCGCCAGGCTGCGTGACAGCAGGCGGCTCCAGCGGGTGAGGCGGATCCGCTCGAGCGATGCGTCCTCGAGCTCCAACTCCACGTCCTCTAGCCTTCGCTCGAGCTTCTGCCGCGATACACTGCCGGTTCGAACTCGAGGAGCCGGTACGCCCTGCGGCTCGCGCTCCGACATCACGATCACATAGGCGTCACGCCCATCGCGCTTGACCTCTTCCCACGTCAGGTCAGATGCTTCCAGGTCACGCAAGCGGTTCTGCGGCACCACATAAAACCAAAACCGCTGTCCCCCGAAGCCTTCGTCGGGCGGGAACTCGAAGTCGCCCCAGGGGGCCAGTGCCTCGATGTGGTGCATGAGGCCGTCGCGCTCGAGCTCTAGCTGGTGCGTATGATCTCGGAGCTCGAGGACGTCCTCTTCGACTCGTACCGCATCGAACTCTGCGGCGTGGGTCACGGGGCGCTGCTTTTGAGGACAACTCTCGAGGTAGTTCAACGCTTCGCGACTTCGTTTCGAGGGGTCCCCGACCGGCGCGACGTCCTGCGCAAGGGAGACGATCTCGAGAGTCCCGAGCTCCTGCAAGTCCTCGAGGACCCGTTCCTTCTCAGCGTGGTGGCCCACGAATGTGAGCTTGCTCAGTGGGACTATGGCCACGCTGCTACCTTCTGCTCTTCGAGACCCGGATCCGGCGCTTGCCGGGACTTCGCCAGCTTGGCCTGAACCACGGCCGCCCTGGCCATGTCGCCCAACCAGATCTGGATGCGCTCGATGTTGTTCCGAGTCCTCGGGATGAGAATCTTCTCGAACAAGTTCACTCGCTGCGTGATGCGCCGCTCCGCACGCGCAAGCACACGGACCCTCTGCGCGGCGACTTGGATGCGCGTTCGCGCCTCGGCCGCATCGCCGAGTCGGTCGGCCAGCGCGTCAACCCACGCGGGTTTTGCAAGCGGTGAGTATTCGGCCACCTGACACTCGACCTCCTTCAGCACGGGGAGCCTCACCCCAACCACGTTTTCTTGTCCGAGGTCGAAGGCCGTCATCTTGACCAGACCTTTCAGATCGATCTCCGGGTTCGCCAGCATGGGCAGCTCCGCCCCCACCCGCGCCTCCAGACGCTCCACATCAGCCCGTGTCTCTGCGTACTCCCTGCGAGCTTTCTCTAGTTCGATGGTCAGCTGCCTGCGCTTGAGCTCGAGCGAAGGAAGGAGCTTCTCGTAGAGCTTGAGCTTGGTCAGCTCCTGCTGCAGTGCTGCCTTACTGAGCTTCAGCCGGGCCATGGCTCAGCCGGCCGCTCCCGCGTCTTCGTTCCCCAAGTCCGGGAAGTAACGATCGACGAGGTCTTGCTTCATGAGAAGCTCGTGCGGCTCGAAGCACTCGGCCAGCGTGTGCCAACTCAGATCGAGCGCCTGCAACAGGGGCAACGAGACGTTGACGTCCATGAACCGGCGCCGAAACAGCTCCCCGAACTTGAGGAGCTTCATGTCGAAGTCCGATAGCTCGAACGCCATGGCCTGCTTTTGCTCTGCCTCCCGCGCAGCGGCGTAGAAGCGGACCATGGTGTTCATGATCTGACCGTGATCCTCCCGCGTGGCCTTCCCCACGACATGCTGTTTTAGGCGCGACAGCGAGCCGAACGGGTCGATGACCCGATCATGCAAATAGAACTGGCCCTCGGTGATGTACCCGGTGTTGTCCGGCACCGGATGGGTCACGTCGTTGCCCGGCATGGTGGTGACCGTGAGGATGGTGACCGAGCCCGCCCCTTTGAAGTCGCACGCTTTCTCGTACCGCCGGGCGAGCTGTGTATAAAGGTCGCCCAAGTAGCCCCTGGTCGCCGGGATGCGGGCCTGAGACACGCCGATCTCCTTCATGGCATCGGCATAAGCCGTCATATCCGTCATCAGCACCAGGACGCGTTTGGACTGCTCCATGGCGAATCGCTCGGCAACCGCCAAAGCCATGTCCGGAACCAACAGCCGTTCGATGATCGGATCGGAAGCCAAGTTCACGTACATGACAGTGCGGTGGGAGACCCCGTTTTCCTCGAAGGCGGTCTTGAAGAAGTGGAAATCGTCGAAGATCAGTCCCAAGCCCGCGAAGACCACGATGTCGGCGTCTGCCTGGAAGCCAATGCGCGCCAAAAGGGCATTGTAGGGCTCACCTGCCACCGAGAAGATCGGGATCTTTTGACTCTCCACCAAGCTGTTGAAGAGATCGATCATAGGGACTTCGGTCTCGATCATCTTCGATGGCATCACGCGCATCATGGGGTTCACGGTGGGGCCCGCCACCGGGATGGTCTCCTCTGCATCGAGCGGCGGCTTGCCGTCGATCACCTCGCCCGAGCCTCGGAAGATTCGACCTAAAATGTGGTTGGAGTAGACCACCTGCTGGGGATGTCCGAGGAAACGAACTCGGGCATCGGTCGAGATACCCTTGCCGCCCGAGAACACCTGGAGGCTGGCGATGTCTTGCTTCAGCTCGACGACACTGGCGCTGGACACCTCGCCACCGAGGTTCTCCACCACCGCAAGGTCCCCGAGAGCTACGCCTCTAGCGCGTACTCGGATGACGTCGCCAATGATGTCTAAAACGCTGGTGTGCCGGACGAGAGTGTCGAGCATCGATGACCTCGTAAGGTAGGAAGGCTTGGGAGGAGTTGGGGCCATCTAAGCAGATGGGCGCCGCAGGGCAAGACGCATTCGAAGAACTTGGAGCATCCGACCGAGCCTGCCCGAAGCCACGACGCGTTTGGGAGCCTCGATGGCTCAGTCCAGCGCGACCGTGACGCTCTTGAGCTCGGTCCAGTCCTCGAGCCCGTGCCGGCTTCCTTCTCTGCCGAGGCCGCTCTCCTTCCAACCGCCGAAGGGGACCTCGGCGGTACTGACGAGCCCGGTGTTGACGCCGACCATGCCGGCCTCGAGCGCCTCGTATCCGCGAACGAGGCGACTGAAGTCGCGTCCGTAGAGGTATGCGATCAAACCCGCCGGCGTCCCGTTGGCCAGCGCCATCCCTTCCGCGTCGCTCCCGAAACGCGTGAGCGGCGCCACCGGTCCGAACACCTCCTCCCGGCTAATTCGCATGTCTGCGCTGACATCTTCGAGCAAGGTCGGCGTGAAGAACGTGCCCTCGGCTTCGGCTTGGCCGCCCCCGACCGTCGCGCGCGCACCGGCGTCGCCGGCGTCCGCGACGAGGCCCTGAACTTTCTCCAAGGCTCGGCGATCGATGAGTGGCCCGATTTGCACGCCGGGCTCGAGGCCTGGGCCGACCCGCAGTGCCACGATCGCCTCCGCGAGGGCGTCTCGAAAGCGCTCGTAGATGCCGTCCTGAACCAGGATGCGATTGGCGGCGACGCAGGTCTGACCCGCGTTTCGAAACTTTGCGATGAGGCAACCAGCCACCGCGGCATCCACATCCGCGTCGTCGAGCACCACGAAAGGCGCGTTTCCGCCGAGCTCTAGGCTCACCCGCTTCACCGTCGAGGCCGACGCTTCGAGGAGCTTCTTTCCGACAGCGGTCGAACCGGTGAAGCTGAGCCTGCGCACCCTGGCGTCCGCGATCAGTGCGGCACCAAGGTCGGCAGCGTCGTCACGGTCCCCGGTCAAGACGCTGAACGCGCCGGCGGGGATGCCCGCTTGTTCCGCGATGGCTGCAAGGGCCAGTGCAGAGAGTGGGGTCGCCTCAGCCGGCTTGAGAATCACCGGGCAGCCCGCCGCGAGCGCGGGTCCGAGCTTTCTGGTGATCATCGCGCAGGGAAAGTTCCAGGGTGTGATCGCGACCCCGACTCCCACAGGCTGCCGGAGGACGAAGACGCGCCCGTGGGCCGATGGTGCAGGGATGGTCTCCCCATAGATTCGTCGAGCCTCCTCCGCGAACCAGGTCAAAAACGATGCGGCGTAGCGGATTTCAGCGCGTGCCTCGGCAAGGGGTTTGCCCTGCTCACGGGTGAGCAACGTAGCCAGCTCTTCTTCACGGCGCTCCATACTGCACGCCATGCGGTGAAGAGGCGCGGCCCGGTCGATCGCGGATAGGCTCCGCCATTGCTCGAAAACGCCGGACGCGGCATCGACCGCGGCGCGCGCTTCTTCGGAGCCACAGCGAGGCACGCGGCCGACGCGCTCTCCCGTTGCAGGATCCAACACGTCCAGATGCGTCCCCGTCTCGACCCACTCGCCCGCGATGTAGGCGCGCCTGCGGATCAGCGCGACCTCGCTCATTCGGCTCACCTCCTTTTGTCCTGGACGCTACCATAGGTGGCCCGGTCAAGGACCGGGATGTGATGGATTCTTGCAGCGACCTGAGGTAACTGCTTGGCGATGAAGGCACTGCGCACGCCCGACGATCGCTTCGGCGACCTTCCCGACTTTCCCTACGAGCCTCGGTACACCGAGGTTCCTGACGGGGACGGTGGCGTACTCCGCATCCACCACATCGACGAAGGCCCAGCCGACGGTCCGATTGTCCTCTGCATGCACGGCCAACCGACGTGGAGCTTTCTCTATCGCCGCATGATCCCAACCCTGGTGGACGCCGGGCTCCGTGTCGTCGCTCCGGACCTCGTCGGGTTCGGTCGCTCGGACAAGCCTGCTGAGCGCGAGGACTTCAGCTACAACGGACAGGTCGCTTGGATGAACGCTTGGCTAATCGCCAACGAACTTCGAGGCATCACGTTCGTCGGGCAGGATTGGGGCGGGTTGATCGGATTGCGTCTCGTGGCCGAGAACCCCGAGCGCTTCGATCGGGTCGTCATCTCGAATACGGGGCTTCCTCTTCCTCGAGCCCTCCCCCAAGATCGTATCGACGCGGTGAAGGAGTTTCGGGCCAACGCACCGACGCCATCGATGTCCGAGATGCGCAGGGCCCTCAGCGGTCGTTTGTCCGTACCCAACGAGCTCCGCTTCGCCTATTGGCAGAAGTGGACCTGGGAGACCGTCGACATCCCGGTCGCGATGATCATCGCGGGCACCATGCGAGACGCTCCCTTGTCTCCGAGAGAGCTGGCGGCCTACGACGCGCCATTCCCCGACGCCTCGTACAAGATGGGCCCGCGCGCAATGCCAAGCCTCGTCCCCACCCTCCCCGACGACCCAGCGCTTCCCGCGCAGGCCGCGGCGTGGAAGGTGTTCTCCGAGTGGAGGAAGCCGTTCTTGTGCGCGTTCACCGACGATGATCCGGTCACCAAGGGTGGGGACGTCCCGTTTCGTGAGAAAGTACCGGGGGCGGCCGGGCAACCGCACACCACGATCGAGGGAGGCGGCCACTTCCTGCAAGAGACCCGAGCCGAGGAGTTCACCCGGGTGATCATCGAAGCGATCCATCGCTCGAACCCTTAAACGGACGAAGCGAGTCCAAATCTCCATGTGGTCTCCATGGCTTCTCCAAGTCTCTCTTAGCCATTTCCGCCAGCCTAGGAAGGTATCGAAGAAGAGCGCGAGCTCGGAACAGGAGGCGGAGATGGAAAATGGCGGAGATAGATACGATGTCGTCGTCGTGGGGGGCCGGGTTGCGGGCGCATCCGTTGCAATGCTGCTGGCTAGGGCTGGCCACCGCGTGGCGATCGTGGATCGCGCGCGCCTTCCGAGCGATACCCTCTCGACCCACAACATTTGGCAAGCCGGGAGCATCCAACTGAGACGCTGGGGCTTGCTCGAGAAGGTGATCGCCACGGGTGCGCCCGCATCCACAGAGGTTCACAATACGGTCGACGGGGCTTGCGTGACGATACCGCTCCCTCCCGTCGGCGGCGTACACGCACTGTACGGCCCTCGCCGTAACATCTTGGACCCCATCGTACTGCATGCGGCAGAAGAAGCGGGCGCCTCTTTTTACGATCGGCTTGTCGTGACAGGAGTCAGCCGCGACTCGACTGGCCGAGTTGACGGAATCATCGGTCACGACCCTATGGGCAAGCGCATTGGTTTGCGAGCTCGCTACGTCGTGGGCGCCGATGGATGGCGTTCGCGCATTGCAAGAGAGGTCGGTGCGCGCGATTACAACACCCGCCCGATCACCAACGCGATTCACTACGCCTACTGGAAGGGCCTCGACCACCGCGGGACGGAGTTCTGGTTTCGCACTTCGGGTGTCATGGCAGGCGTGTTTCCCACCAACGGGGGCGCCTGCGTGTATGTGAACTGCCGATCCGATCGCGCCGACGCGTTGTGGGCGAATCTTCAAAGAGAGTATCTTTGCTTTCTCGACGAGGCGGCGCCGGAACTTCGGGAGCGTCTGCGGTCGGCCAGGCAAACGTGCCGAGTACGAGCTACCCGCGGGCTACCAGGTTTCTTTCGCAAGCCGTACGGGCCCGGGTGGGTGCTGGTCGGAGATGCAGGACACACCAAAGACCCGGTCAGCGCGAACGGCATCAGCAATGCGTTTCGCGATGCGGAGCTTGCCGCCCGTGCCATCGATCAGGCGCTTCGCGACGCACCGGAGAACGACGCGTTTGCGCACTACCACACCCAACGCGACTCCATGTCGAAAGACCTCTATGAGATCACATCAGAAA
>CAMYJN010000005.1 GCA_947258625.1 uncultured Polyangiaceae bacterium
CGGCAATCCATCGGCTCTCGGCGCGCTCGAGCGGCTGCTCGAGTCTGCGGAGCATCAGGCGACCGTCGCCGACATCCTCGAGCCGATCTACAAGGACGGCGGGGCGTCGGGTCGCCTCGTCGACGTCTACGAGATTCAAGCAAATCATACGACCGCGCCTGAGCGACGGATGGCGCTCTTTCACGAAATCGCGCAGTTGAAAGAGTTTTCCCTGAACGACCTGCATGGAGCCTTCGAGAGCTACGCGCGCGCGTTTCGAGAAGACGCCGGCGACCCCAAGGCAAGAGCGGAGCTCGAGCGGCTCGGCGCTGCCGTGGGAGCGGCCGATGCGCTCGCTGGCGTGTACGAGGAAGTCGCCGGGTCGGCGGATGACCCGGATCTCGCGATCGACCTTTTGCTTCGGGCCGCTGGGATCCGAGAAGACGAGCTCGGAGAGATCGACCGGTCGGTCGAGCACTACGGGCGGGTGCTCGAGCTCGACCCCGAACATCAGCAGTCGGCGGACGCCTTGGAGCGCTTGTTTCAGCGGGCCGAGCGCTACGAAGACCTCGCCGGTATCTACCGGCGCAAGGCCAAGATGCTGCCATCGCCGGCCGATCAGCGAGAACAGCTCGTCAAGGCCGCGGCGATCTACGAGGACATCCTTGAGCGGCCTGCGGACGCGATCGCAGTGCACCAACAGGTGCTCGAAGTCGACCCCGGAGACCTTCAGTCGCTCGACCGTCTGATCGAACTGCAGACACAGCTCGGCAAGTGGTCGCCGCTGCTCGAAACCTACGAGCGCAAGGCCGAGGTCGTCTCGGACCCCGACGCCCGCAGAGCGCTCTTCCTCGGCATGGGCCAGATTTACGAGGGGCAGCTCGAGGACTCGGATAGGGCGATCGACGCCTATCAGCGGGTCCTCGAAATCGACCCGGACGACCTTTCGGCGCTCGGTCACCTCGACGGTTTGTTCGAAAGCACCGCCCAGTGGAGAGAGCTGCTTCAGGTTCTCGAGCGTCAATCCGAGCTCACCGTGGATGATGAAGAGCGCACAGAGGTGCGCTTCCGAATCGGAGAGCTCTGGCGGAGGCAGCTCGAAGACCCGATGCAAGCGATCGAAATCTACCGCGATATCTTAGCGGAGGCACCGGCTCATCAGCCGACGCTCGATGCGCTGACGACGATGACGAACGACGCGGTGGAGCCCTTGGCGGCGGCTGAAGCGCTCGAGCAAGTCTACCTGCAGGTCGGGGAGTATCGAAAGCTGGCCGAAGTGCGCGAGGCTCAGGTTCGGTTCACCGAAGATCCATCGGAGCGGGTCGAGATGCTTCACCAGCTTGCGGAGATTTACGAGCTTCAACTCGAAGATCCGCCTTCGGCATTCAACGCCTTCGTTCGGGCGCTGCCGCTCGACCGCGGGAACGAGCTGACCCTTGCCTCCGTGGAGCGCCTCGCCGAGCAGACGGACAAATGGCATGAGGCGGCTTCGCGTTTTGACGCCGAAGTCCAGAAGATGAAAGACGAATTTCCAGACGAAGTCGTCCATCTCGCGAAGCGGTCCGCGGTCATCAACGAGGTGCAATTGGACGACGTCGATGCGGCGATCGCCCGCTACCAGTTCGTGGTCGACGTGGATTCGTCGGACGTCGCGGCCATCGAGGCCCTCGACCGGCTCTATGAGCAAACCGAACGCTGGGACGAGCTCGCGGCAACGCTGAAGAAGGAAGCCGCGGTCGCCACGACGCCGGATGACATCTTGAATCTGCAGTTCCGGACCGGGCAGATTTTCCAGAACCAGCTGGGGAACATGGACTCGGCGATCGAGCAGTACCGCGAGATCGTTGCTGCAGCGCCCGAGTATGCCCCCGCGGTGACCGCACTCGAGGATCTCTTCTCGCAGGGCGTTCAGCCGATGGCGATCGGCGAAGTGCTCGAACCGCTCTACCGGATGCAGGGGAACTGGAACCAACTGCTCAATGTGCAGGAAGTTCAAGTTCAGCAGCAACGGGACCCGATCGAGCGGGTGGTCATGATGCACCGCCTCGCGGAGATCGCGGAAGACAAAGCCGATGACCACGGACGCGCGTTCGAGTGGATGCAGAAGGCGCTGCTCGAGGACCCGAGTCACGACCATTCGATCGGCGAGGCCGAGCGCCTTTCGGCCGTCGTCGATGGTTGGACTCAGCTCGCCACAACCTACGCCAACGGCATCCAGCATACCGGAGATCCGCTCAACAAAGCAGAGCTCGGCCGGCGTCTCGCCAAAGTTTACGAGGAGCAGCTCCACGACATGGAGCGGGCCGAAGAGACCTATCGATTCGTTCTCGGGGTGGACGACCACGATGCCAACGCGCTCGCTGCGCTCGATCGGATCTACACGGAGCACGGGGCGTATCGAGCGCTCGCACAGGTCCTTCGCAAGCGAATCGAGGGCTCGAACAACAGCTCGGAGCTGATCGACCTGCACTTCCGGTTGGGCACCGTGCTCGACCACCGGCTCGGACGGACCGATGAGGCGATCGAGGTCTTCAACAAGCTGCTCGACGACCACGACTCGGAGCATGCCGATACGATTCAGGCCCTCGAAGAGATCTACGCCAACCTCGAACGTTGGCCGGAGCTCTTCGCGACCTTCGAGAAGGAGCTGAGCATCGCGCTGGGCGATTCTCAGCAGGCCGACGTGTTTGCGCGGATGGCCAAGCTGTCGTCCAACCGGCTCTGCGATTCGGAAAAGGCCATCGGCCTGTGGCAGCGGGTCCTGGACCTTCGCGGCGAGGATCCCGAGGCGCTCAACGCGCTCGGCGACATCTATGCCTCGCAGGGCAACTGGCGCGATCTGGTCGACGTGCTCGAACGAGAGGCTGCCGTCGCCGAAGACGATGCATTCCGCGTTCAGGTGTACTCCGACCTCGCAAGGGTCTGGTACGAGAAGCTCGAACGCGAGCGCAACGCGATCGAGAACTGGGAGCGGGTCCTCGACATCGATCCGGGCAACACCTACGCGCTGTTCAGCATCGCCGAGATTCATCGGGAAGGCGGGCAGTCTCGGGAGCGCGCGGACACGCTGCAGCGGATCATCGACGTCGGCGCGGCGACGCTCGAGGACGCCGACCTCGTCACCGTATACATGCAACTCGGTCACATCTATGGCAGCGAGCTCCATCAACCGGGTGATGCGGTGGACGCGTATCAGAACGTCCTGACGATCGATCCGGCCTTCTTCGAGGCGCTGGACTCGCTTGAGCTCATTCATCGTGAAGAGGGCAGCTGGGAAGATGTGGTCGGGGTCATGGAGCAACGGGCGCAGGCGCTCGTCGACCCACACGAGAGAGTTCGTCAGCTGATCGCGGTCACCGAAGTCTGGGAGGCCGAGCTCGAGAACAAAGACGGCGCAGCTGGGGCCTTCGGCCGCATTCTCGAAATCGACCCGATGCACGAGTACGCGTTCTCCGAGCTTCAGTCGCTTCACAAAGAAAGGGAGCGCTGGGACGAGCTGATCGACCTCTATGTGACCCGCATCGAAGCAACCGGGGACCGCGACGAGCGGATCGAGCTTTTGCGCGCGGCGGCGCGGGTGTACGAGGAGCAGCTCGACAACCCGGATCAGGCCTACCACACACTTTACATTGCCTGGACCGAGGATTTCGCGAACACGAACACGGCGGTCGACCTCGAGCGGGTCACCGCGGCGAGCGACCGCTGGAACGAGCTTTTGACCTCGGCGAATGCGGTTCTGCAGGACGGACAAGAGCCCGCTACGCAGATCGCAATCTGCCTCTGCTGTGCGAAGTGGTACGGGCAGGACCTTGGACACCCCGAGTACGCGATTCCATACTACGAGCAGATTCGAGCCCTCGATCCCAGCAACGCCAAGGCTTGGTGGCAGCTCGGAGATCTCTACGAAACCACCCAGCAGTGGGACAAGCTCGCGCAGGCGCTCGCCAAGCTCGTCGAGCTGACCGACGACGACGCCGTCAAGGCCGACACCTACGTTCGCATGGGCGACCTTGCCGACGACCGCTTCGCGATGCGGCAAGAGGCGGAGGACTACTACCGGAGGGCGCTGCACCTCCAAGAGCGGCATGTCGGAGCGCTCGAGGCGCTGGAGCGCATCTACCGCGAGGAAGGACGCTCGAACAAGCTGCTAAACATCCTCGAGCGCAAGGCCGAGGCCGTCGAGGACGTCGACAGCATCGTCTCGGCGCTCCTGCAGGTTGCCGAAGCCTACGAGGAGCGCTTCAACGACCCCAAGGCGGCCATCGAGAACTATGAGAAGGCCGCCGAGCTCTCGCCTTCGGATCTCAGCGCCCTTCGAGGTTTGAAGCGTTTGTATGCGCAAGAGGGCCGCTATCAGGAGCTGATCGGAATTCTAGAGCGCGAGTACGAGGTCGTCGCGACCGAGCGCGAGCGCATCGAGATTCTGATGCGACTGGCCGAGATGTGGCAGCAGGAGTTCCGCAAGCCCGAGAACGCAGCGGAGCGACTCGAGCAGGTCTTGGACATCGACCCGCTCCACGACGAGGCGCTTTGCCGGCTGGAAGAGCTTTACCGGGCGACGCAGCGCTGGGACGACCTCGTGCGCACCTTCGATCGCCACGCCAGCGCGACGACGGATACCGAACAGCGCACTCGCATCTTCCGCGACCTCGGGCAGGTGTATGCAGCGCACAAGGACGACGTCGAGATGGCGATCGACAGCTATCTCAACGCGCTCAACCTCGACGAACACGACCTTATCAGCCTCCAGGCGCTGACGAAGCTCTTCGAGCGCAAGGGTGATTACTCTGCCGCGCTCGACATGATGGGCCAGCTTGCGGCGGTCGTGGACGAGCCGGCCGACCAGGTCGCGCTCAAGCACCGGATGGGCAGGATTCTCGACCAGGAGCTCGGCGATCGGGTCTCGGCGCTGGAGCAGTTCCAGGCGGCGATCGACTTGGACCCCGGGCACCTCGAGTCCCTCGAAGCGATGCGAGGCATTCACGTCGACTCCGGCGACTGGGTTGCGGCCGCCAAGACCCTGGGCTTGGAGGTCGAGCACACCGAGCAGGACCGCATTCGGGCCGCGCGACTCGTCGAGCTAGGCCGTATTCGTGCCGAGAGACTCGATGACGAGACGGGCGCGCTGCAGGCCTTCGAGTCGGCGTTTGCGGCTGACCCCGACAACGAGGATGCGATGTTGCCGCTGGTCGACGCCTACGTCGCCCAGGAGCGACACGAGGACGCGTTCCCATTGCTTCGAACGCTCGTGCAGCGCTGCGACAAGTGCGACGAGCACGAAAAGCAACGGCTCGCATCGATGCTCGGCGAAACGGCGACCGAGCTCGGCAACGCGGAGGAAGCGGTTCGAGCGTACGAGCGAGCGTACCAGCTCCAAGGCGACGACCCAGCCACGCTCAAGGGTCTGGCGGGCGCGTATTTCCGTGCGGAGCGCTGGGACGACGCGTTCAAGTACCACCAGTTGATTCTGGTGCAGCAGCGGGATTCGCTGGGACGGGACGAGATCACCGAAGTCTTCTACCGGCTGGGTGTCGTCAAGCGAGAGCAGGGCGAGGACAAGAAGGCGCGGAACATGTTCGACAAGGCGCTCGAGGAGGACACGCACTATGTGCCCGCGCTCGAAGCGATGGTCGATCTGCAGGCGGCCGATGGCGAATGGGATTCGGTGGTCGAGTACAAGAAGCGCATCCTCGATGTGGCGGACGAGACTTCGGTTCGGGCCGCGCTTCTAATCGAGGTGGGCGACCTCTGGCAGGAGAAGCTCGGCAACCCCGACGCGGCCGCAGAGGCGTACACGGAGTCACTGGACCTCGAGCCGCAAAACCACGTGGTGCTCCACAAGCTGCTCGTCGCTTATCAGGCGGCTGCGCGCTGGTCGGAGGCCATCGACGTGATCGAGCGCGTCTCAGAGCTCGAGGAGCGCGACGAGGCCAAGGCCAAGTACATGTACACGATCGGTGTCATCCTGCGCGACAAGCTGGAGGATGAAGACGCGGCTCTGGAGCGGTTCAACGATGCGCTCGACCTCGACAGCACGCAGCTCAAGCCCTTCGAGGCCGTCAACAAGCTGCTCAACCAGAGGAAAGACTGGAAGGCGCTCGAGCGGGCGTACCGCAAGATGCTTCACCGCATCATCAACGAGGGCAACACGGACCTCGAGCACAATCTCTGGCACACGCTCGGCATCATCTACCGGGACCGTCAGCGCAACTTCGACGCGGCTGCGGAGTCGTTCCAGATGGCGGCGGGGCTCAAGCCGGACGACGCCGTCGAGCACCAGATACTCGCCGAGCTCTACGCCACGATGCCGGAGAAGACCGCAGAGGCGATCGCCGAGCACCAGTGGCTTCTGACGTCGGACCCGAACCGGCTCGAGTCTTACAGGGCCCTCTACAAGCTCTACTTCGATGCGCGCGCCTACGACAAGGCATGGTGCATCGCTCGAACGCTGACGCACTTCAAGAAGGCCGACGAGGAACAGCAGAAGTTCTACCAGCAGTACAAGCAGGATCGCGAGATTCAGCCGACGGCGCGGCTCAGCAACGAGAACTGGGTCAAGGACCTGATGCATGTCGACCAGGACATCTACATCTCCAAAATCATGGAGGTGATTGCCCCGGTGGTGCGCGCGTCGATTGCGGTGCCCGACAAGAAGCTGAACCTACACAAGCGCAAGCCCGAAGACCTCGCCAACCCGAGCCTCGCCCTCGCGCGGCAGTTCAAGTTGGCGCAGGATCTGCTCAATGTGACGATTCCCGTTCGCCTATTCATTCAGAAGGAGCTTTCGGGCGCCCTTCGAGACGAGGCGCGGAGCAACCCGCCCGCGATCATTACGGGGTACACGCTCCTCTCGGGCTACCGTCCGATCGACCTCGCATTCGTTTGCGGGCGTCACCTGACGTACTACCGCGGCGAGCACTTCATCCGCACGATGTACCAGTCGCATACCGAGCTGAAGACGCTCCTGTTGGCCGCCATGCGCGTGGTGGGCATGGGGGGTGGCGATGCGGCGGTCGAATCGACGGCGAAGCAACTGGCCAAGCACATGGATCAGCCTCACCGCGACGTGCTCAAGCAGGTGGTGCGAAAGTTCGTCGATGCGGGCGGTCACGCGGACATCAAGCGCTGGATGCAGGCCGCCGAAATCACCGCGCTTCGCGCCGGCTTGCTCCTGTGCGACGACGTCGACACGGCGGTTCACATGACGCAGCAGATCGCATCGGATTCCACGGCCGACCTCGCGCCGCGGGACAAGGTCAAAGAGATCGTGCTCTTCAGTATCTCGGAGAGCTACTTCCGGCTTCGCGAGCAGCTGGGCATTCAAATCAAGGTCTGAGCCGGGCCGAGCTGGGCGAACGTGCGTCGGGTCCCGTCATGTGACAGGGCTTGCCCATGCTGGAGCTCGAGCTCGACAGTGAAGCCGATACCCTGGCCCTCGCGCGCTCGATTGCGGCTGCCCTGGAGGGCGGTGACGTGATCGGCCTCGAAGGCGGGCTCGGCGCGGGCAAGACGACTTTCACGCGCGGGGCCGTTCATGGGCTCGGCGTCCCGGAGGAGACGGCGGTGACAAGCCCGACCTTTGCTCTGCTGCACCAGTACCAGGGTCGCCTGCCGATCGCCCATGCGGACTTCTACCGACTCGCCGATGAGGTTGAGCTGGACGAGTTGGGCGTCGATGAGTTGCTCGAGGAGGGGGCAGTCCTTTTCGTCGAGTGGGGCAGGAAGTTTCCCGGGATGGCGGGGCGCATGGTGCTTTGGGTCGAGCTCGAGATCGTATCAGACATCGCGCGCCGCGCTCGATTGCACCCGCGGGGCGCGCGCGGTGATGCCATCATCAGTGCGGTTCGCATGCGCTTCCGCAGCTGAGGAATTCCCGGTTGCGGGGTGCAAAGGCCTCTGGTAAGCCCGCGCGAACGTCCAGGTTGAACTGAGTCCATGCCCCGCCGCGATGATATTGAAAGCATCCTTCTGATCGGGTCGGGGCCGATCGTCATCGGGCAGGCCTGCGAGTTCGATTACTCCGGAACCCAGGGCGCCAAAGCGCTCAAAGAAGAGGGGTACCGGATCATCCTCGTCAACTCCAACCCGGCAACGATCATGACCGACCCGGAGTTCGCGGATCGAACCTACGTCGAGCCGCTGACTCCCGAAGTGCTGGAGTCGATCATCGAACGGGAAAAGCCGGACGCCGTCCTTCCGACCCTGGGAGGACAGACCGCGCTCAACCTCGCCCTGACGCTGGCCGACCGGGGCATTCTCGAGAAACACGGCGTCGAGCTCATCGGCGCGAACGTGGGAGCCATCCGTAAGGCCGAAGAACGGGAGCTGTTCAAGGCCGCCATGGACAAGATCGGGCTCGAGAGCGCTCGCGCGGAAGTCGCTCGCACCACCGAGGAGGCCAACGCGGCCGCGGAGCGGATCGGGTTTCCGATCATCTTGCGACCATCATTGACGATGGGCGGCTCGGGCGGCGGCGTGGCGTACAACAAGGCCGAGTTTGACGACGCAATTCGCTGGGCCTTCCAGTGCAGCCCGATTCACGAGTGCTTGATCGAGGAGAGCCTGATCGGCTGGAAGGAGTACGAGCTCGAGGTCATTCGAGACAACGCCGACAACTTCGGTGTGATCTGCACGATCGAGAACTTGGACCCCATGGGTGTGCACACCGGCGATTCGATCACGATCGCGCCGGCGATGACCCTCACCGACCGCGAATATCAGCGCCTTCGAGACGCGGGCCGCGCGATCATCACCGAAATCGGCGTCGAGACGGGCGGCTCGAACATCCAGTTCTCGGTCAACCCCGCCGACGGCCGCGTGATCGTCATCGAGATGAACCCCCGTGTCTCCCGTTCGAGCGCGTTGGCCTCGAAAGCCACGGGCTATCCCATCGCCAAGATCGCGGCCAAGCTTGCGGTCGGCTATCGGCTCGATGAGCTCCAGAACGACATCACCGGGACGAGCGCGGCCTTCGAGCCGACCATCGACTACGTCGTCACCAAGATTCCTCGCTTCGCGTTCGAGAAGTTCGCGGGCGCCGACCCCCGACTGACCACTCAAATGAAGTCCGTCGGGGAAGCCATGGCGATAGGGCGCACCTTCAAGGAGTCGCTCCAAAAGGCGGCGCGCTCCCTCGAGACAGGCCGGGACGGCTTGACCTCGCTCCTCGGGAAGGTCGACTATCGCGATCTCGCGGCGCAGGTTCGCCGGCTCATCGAGAGCGGAGAGGCCATCAATACGGCGAAACCGATGTTGGGCGAGTTGCCCGACGCCACCGACGCGGAGCTTCGCGATTCGATTCTCGATCTCACTCGCACGCCCTTGGCTGACCGGCTCTGGTACCTCGCCGATGGGCTTCGAGTCGGCCTCAGCGTCGATGACATCCACCAGGCGACGAATATCGACATCTGGTTCCTCGAACAGATACGCCAGCTCATCGACTTCGAGCAGCGGCTAAAAGCGTCGGCAGGTGAGCCAGCCACCGAAGCCTTGCTGCGCCGCGCGAAAGAATTCGGTTTCAGTGACGCGCAGATCGCCGCCCTGCGAGGCGAGGCCGCCAAGGACGTTCGCGCGAAGCGAGCATCGCACGGGGTCGAGCCGATCTACTCGCGCGTCGACACATGCGCCGCGGAGTTCCCGGCGCTCACGCCGTACATGTACTCGACTTGGGGACGCGACAGCGAGGCCAAGGCGGGCGGTGACAAGAAGAAGGTGATGATCCTGGGCGGCGGCCCGAACCGAATCGGCCAGGGGATTGAGTTCGACTACTGCTGCGTGCACGCCTCGTTCGCCCTCAAGGAGTTGGGCTTCGAGACCATCATGGTCAACTGCAACCCCGAGACGGTGTCCACCGACTATGACACCTCGGACAGGCTCTACTTCGAGCCCCTGACCTACGAGAACGTGATGCACATCGTCGAGGTGGAAAAGCCCGACGGCGTCATCGTGCAATTTGGTGGGCAGACGCCGTTGAAGCTCGCCGTGCCCCTCTCGCGCGCGGGCGTGCCGATTCTAGGAAGCTCGGCGGACGCGATCGACCGCGCCGAAGACCGGGCGCGTTTCGAAGAGCTCTTGACCAAGCTCGGCCTCGACCGACCGCGCGGCGGCATTGCCAACGGCACCAAGGACGCGTTTGCAGTGGCAGAGCGGATCGGGTTCCCGGTGGTCGTTCGGCCGAGCTACGTGCTTGGTGGCCGGGCGATGGAAATCGTTCACTCCCAGGAAGAGTTGGCGCGCTACATGACCGTCGCGCTCGAAGCCGTGGCCGATGCCGAGACCCAGACGATCCTCGTCGACGAGTTCTTGAAGGACGCCATCGAGGTTGATGTTGATTGCGTCTCGGACGGCAAGGACGTGGTGATCGGCGGCCTGCTCCAGCACATCGAAGAGGCGGGAATTCACTCGGGTGATTCCTCGATGGCGCTTCCAGCGCACGCGCTCCCGCCAGAGGTTCTTGCCACGCTTCGCTCCTCGACTCGCGCGCTCGCGCTCGAGCTCGGCGTCGTCGGCCTGATGAACGTCCAGTTCGCCGTTCGCGGAAGCGCGGTGTACGTCATCGAGGTCAACCCGCGCGCCTCACGCACCATTCCGTTCATCAGCAAGGCGATTGGTGTCCCGCTCGCCAAAATCGCTGCGAAGGTAATGGCGGGCGCGACGCTTCGCGAGCTCGACTACACTAGGGAGATCGTGCCGCAACACATCGCCGTCAAAGAGTCGGTCTTCCCGTTTACCAAGTTCCCCGGCGTCGACACGATTCTCAGCCCGGAGATGCGCTCGACCGGCGAGGTGATGGGCATCGCCGACAACTTCCCGGACGCTTTTTATAAAGCTCTTCTCTCAGCGTACACTGAGCTTCCCGACGAGGGCAAGGTTTTCATCAGCGTCAAAGAGAACGACAAACCCGCCGCCGCCGAGGTGGCGCGCCGCCTGAAGGAGCTGGGCTTCGACATCGTTGCGACCAAGGGCACCCGCGAGGTGCTCGAGTGCGCCGGGGTCGAAGCGGAGAACGTCTACAAGGTGGGCGAGGGCAGGCCGCACAGCGTCGACCTTCTCCAAAACGGCGATATCGCCCTCATGGTCAACACCACCGAAGGCGCCAAGGCGATTCGGGACAGTCGTTCGATGCGCCGCCAAACGGTCTTGAGCAACGTGCCTTATTTCACGACGATCGCGGCGGCGGTTGCCGCGGTGGATGCCATCGAAGCGCGGCGCTTGAGGCCGCTGTCGGTCCGCTCCCTGCAGGAGTACCACGCGCACAATCGCGAGCTGACGACGCTCCGGCCGGCCAAGCGCTAGCTTTGGGTTGCCTTATTTCTGGGCACACATTACGACCGTACGATGGAACGGGTTCCGATGACCCCCGAAGGGCACGCAGCCCTCACCGCTGAGCTCAACGCGCTCAAAGCGGAGCGGCCAAAGATCTCCCAAGAGATCGGGATCGCCCGCGATCACGGGGACCTCAAAGAGAACGCCGAGTATCACGCCGCCAAAGAGAAGCAAGGCATGTGCGAGGCGCGCATCAATGAAATCGAAGACAAGCTTTCGCGCGCTGAGATCATCGACCCTTCGACCCTCGGTGGCGAGAAAGTGAAGTTTGGCGCCTTCGTCGAGCTCGAGGACATGGATAACGGCAAGGTCGTCACCTACCGGCTGGTGGGTCCCGACGAGTCAGATCTCAAGCAGGGCAAGATTTCCATCACCTCGCCGGTGGCGCGCGCGATCGTAGGCAAGGAAGTCGGCGACGAGGTAGCGGTCCACACGCCGGGTGGCGTCCGCAACTACGAGGTCAGCGACGTTCGCTGGGAGTGAGGGGGCCTCGGTTCGAGGTCACGCGTGCGGGTGCCAACACTGCTCGACCATCCTGTCGAAACCCTGCCCGGCATCGGGCCGACGACGGGTGCGCATCTGCGCGAGCGTGGGTACGCTTCCATTGGCGACCTCTTGTGGCTTCTTCCGCGAGGGTACGACGACCAGCGAACGCCGATTCCGATTCACCGGCTGAAGGACGGCGATTACGCGGTGGTCGAAGGCATCGTGCGAAGGGCGCGCTCGTATCCTCGGGGCGGCCGCATGGGCTTCGAGGCGCGGATCGAGCCGTTGGACGGACGGGCCGAGGAAGGCGGTTATAGCGAGCTGAAGCTGGTTTGGTTTCGGGCGATTCCCGGGCTTGGGAAGCGCTTTGCCGAAGGCGAGACGGTTCGCGTTGCGGGAAAGGTTCACGACTACCGGGGCACGGCGACCATCGCGCACCCCGAATCACTGCCAGCTGACGCCCCCGGGGCGATCGAGCCGCGCTATCCGGAGATTTCGGGTGTGCGTCGCAAAGCGCTTCGGCGGGCGGTCCGTGCGGCCGTCGACCGTGCCGTGGCCGAGGTCCCCGATCTGATTCCGGCTGCGCTGCGTGCCGAGCTCGGCGTTTCGACCGTGGGCGAGGCGCTTCGGGCGATGCACGTTCCCGACCCGGCGACCTTCGACTTGGAAATAGACGCGCCAAGCCCCGCCCAGCACAGGCTTGCGCTCGAAGAGCTCGTCCTCTGGGAGCTCGCACTTCGGCTGCGGCGTGCCTCCGAGCGGGGCGGCGTTGCGCAAGGGTTCCCGATCGAGCCGACGGTGACTACCGCCTCGGCTGCGTTTTCGTTCGAGCTGACCGCGGCGCAAAAGTCGGCTGTCGCGGAGGTCAGTCAGGCGCTCGCGAGCGAGGCGCCCATGCGCCGACTGCTTCAGGGTGACGTCGGCTGCGGCAAGACCGCCGTGGCGATGGTCGCCTGTGCGCAGGTCCACGCCGGAGGCGCGCAGGCCGTGTTCTTGGCGCCGACCGAGCTCCTGGCCGACCAGCATGCGGAAACCCTGAAGCCGACGGCCGAGAAGCTGGGGCTCCGCCTCGGCGTGCTGACCGGCGCGCTCAGCAAGGACCAGCGACGCTCGATGCTCGACCGCCTGGCCACGGGCGCCGTGGATTTGGTCGTCGGTACGCATTCGCTTCTCAGTGGAGAGGTACGGTTTGCAAACCTCGGCCTGGTCATCGTCGATGAGCAGCACCGGTTTGGCGTCGCGCAGCGGCTTCGCCTCGGCAACCGGGGCTCGACCGGGCGGCCGCACCTACTCGTCATGACGGCAACCCCGATTCCTCGAAGCCTCGCCTTGGTTCTCTACGCGGGGCTCGAGCTGACGAGCATTGAGGCCAAGCCACCCGGACGAATCCCCGTGACCACCAAGATGCTTTCGCGCTCGAAGCGCGACACGGTATTTCGGCAAATCGCACGGGCGCTCGAGGCGGGGGGTCGCGCGTTCGTGGTGTGTCCCGCGATCTCGGCGTCGGACGAGCTCGTGGGCGTGGACCGAACGGCGGTCGAGTTGAAGGCACAGTTTGGGGATGAACGCGTCGGACAAATCCATGGACGTCTGTCGGGCGAGGAGCGGCGCGACCTGATGCGTGCGTTTTCGGACGGCGAGCTTCCGGTGTTGGTTGGAACCACGGTGCTCGAAGTCGGGGTCGACGTGCCGGCCGCCAACCTCATGGTGATCGAGCAGGCGGAGCGTTTTGGGATCGCGCAGCTGCATCAGCTTCGAGGGCGCGTCGGCCGGGCCGGTCAGCGAAGCGCCTGCCTGCTCACCTTCGCCGAGCCGATGTCCGAGGAGGCCGAGGCGAGGCTCCAAGCGCTCTGCGAGACCGATGACGGCTTCGTCTTGGCCGAACGCGACCTGGAGCTGAGGGGGCCCGGTCACCTTTTCGGGTACCGCCAATCGGGGGCGAGCGGGCTGCAGTTTGCGAGCCTGGCCCAGGACCAGACCCTGCTCGAGCGCGCTGGGGATCTCGCCGAACGCATCATCGGGAGCGATCCGGACTTGTCGGCGTCCGAGCACGCCAGCGCGCGCGCGGCGGTCGAGCGCTGGGAGCGCAACGCGGCGGTTCGAGAAGACGCCGGCTGAGGCGGATCATGATTGCTTCGCCGCTGTGCGGGCTTCTTGACGCATCCGAGGGACCCAGGTAGTTCCGAGCTATGCCGCTGGTCCACCACGCGCAGCGCGAAGTCACGCTCAAGGTCGTTTACTACGGCGTGGGGCTCGGGGGGAAAACCACCAACCTCGAAGCCATTCACGCGCAGACTCGCCCGGATCGGCGCGGCAAGCTCGTGACGGTGAACACCGAAGCGGAGCGAACGCTCTTTCTCGACTTTCTGCCGCTGCAGCTCGGGAAGTTCCGCGGGTACGACGTGCGGCTTCATTTGATTTCGGTGCCGGGGCAGATCGCCCAGGATTCGACGCGCCAGATGGTGCTTCGCAACGTGGACGGCGTGGTGCTGGTCATCGACAGCCAAGCCGATGCAATCGAGGGTAACAACTACGGGATCCGCAACCTCGACTACAACCTGCGGCAGCAAGGCATCGACCCGGATCGCATCCCCATGGTCGTGCAGTACAACAAGCGCGACCTCCACGGCGTTCTCGACGTCGAAGAGCTCGGCGAGCGGCTCGGTGTCCCCGAGGATATCCCGGAGCTCGTCGCGAGTGCAAAGGAGGGGTGGGGCGTGTTCGAAACCGTGAAATCGATCGTTCGCGTCTGCATGCATCAGCTCGGTGACCCGGGTGCACGCGAGGACGGCCGGGTCGAGTGCTGGCTCGACGAACCGCGCGATCGCTTCTACCCGAGCGGCCCGGTCTCGATGATTCACGCCTTGGCGCCCGAGCACGAGCTCGACCTCGAAGACGTCGAGCTCGTAAGCGGCTAGGTCATGAAAGCAACCGGCCCAGAGTCCGTCGCCGATCGCGTTCGGACGGTTGTGCCGACGATTGAAATGCTTCCGGTGCGCACACCGACCCTACCGCCGGCGACGCACACCAACACCTTCCTCATCGGCACCGGGGAGGCCGTCCTGATCGAGCCTGCCACGCCGTATCGCGAGGAGCAGGATCTGATGGTCCAATGGGTTCAATCGGCCCGGCTCCGCGGCGTCGAACCCGTGGCCATCCTCGCCACCCATCATCATCCGGACCATGTCGGCGGAGCGATGGCGCTCCGGGAGCGGCTGCAGCTCCCGCTCTGGGCGCATGCGATGACGGCGCAGCGCCTCGATGGCATCGTCGAAAGCGACCGCTTGATTCAAGACGGCGAGCGGATTCAGCTCGACGGCCCGACGCCTACCGCATTGACCGCGGTTCACACACCGGGGCACGCGCCGGGGCATCTGTGTTTCATCGAGGAGGCGAGCAACATCATGATTGCCGGTGACATGGTGGCGTCGATCGGTACCATCATCGTGGAGCCTACCGATGGAGACATGCTCTTGTACTTGGAGTCGCTTCGCAACATGTCGACGCTCGAGCCGGCGGGGCTGCTTCCCGCCCACGGAACGCTAATCGAGGAACCTCAAGCGATCTTGAATTTCTACATCGAGCACCGCTTGATGCGCGAGCGCAAGGTCATCGACGCACTCGAAGCACGCGCCAAAGCGTCGCGGCCGAGGCACTTGGTGGCGAGTGCCTATGCCGACACGCCGAAGGCTCTCTGGCCCTTGGCCCTGCAGTCGATCGAAGCGCATCTGATCAAGCTCGAGCGCGAAGGGCGCGTTTGGAAGGAAGGGGACCGCTGGGCACCGGTCCCACCCGCCAACTGACCGCCCGCCGCAACCCAACCGACGTTGGCTCAAACACAGCGCAAACCCGCGCCGCAACCCAACCGACGTTGGCTCAAACGCAGCGCACATCGGCCGAATTACTACTGGTTTCGTGAAGTGACGGGCGCCGGCGGCCAGCCCAAAACCGTCACTGCGATGCCCCCAAGCTCCTGAAATCGCGCAGACCTGAGTGGGCACGGCATTCGCTTCCATCGATGAGGCATGACCCGACCCCGCATCGTCGATCCGGGCGCGACCTTGGCGCTCTCCCGGCGTACCACCCGACGCCATTTCCTCCTCCATCCCGATGAAGCACGGCAGATGAATCAGGTGTACTGGTATTGTCTTGCCTACGCGGCAAGGCTTCATGGTGTGTTGGTCCACGCCGCTTGTCTCATGTCGACGCACTCACACGAGGTCATCACCGATGTAAGGGGCGAGTATCCGAAGTTCCTCCAGACGTTGCACCGCAACCTGGCCTTATGCACCAAGGCTTACCGCGGCTGGCCCGAAGAGGTGTTCAACAAACAGAGTAGCGGCGCACATACGCTGCTGACGCCCGAAGCGATCGTCGAAGCGATCGCCTACCTCATCGTCAACCCCGTCGAAGCCGGGGCCGTGCGCTACGCCAAAGACTGGCCTGGGGCCCACACGCTCGCTCGGCATGTCGGCAGGCGCGTCATCCGGGTCAAGCGTCCCAAGCACTATTTCGACCCCAATAACCCCAAGTGGCCCGAAGAGCTCGAGCTTCGCTTGGATATGCCCGTCGCCCTCGAGCTCGACTACGGACCGGAGCTTGCCCGCGAGCGCATCGCAGAGCGGGTGCGCAGCAAGCAACACCAGGCTTGGAACAGGGCCAAGCGCAGGGGCCTCTCGTTTATCGGGCCCAAGCGCGTACTGAAACTCCCTCATACCAAACAGGCCAAGAGCCACGAGGTGTTCGGAAGCCTGAACCCGCAGTTTGCTGCCGCGGGCAATCGAGTGGCGGCGACCGAAGCGGTGCAGCGGCTCCGAGCATTCAGGGCGCAGTACGCGGGAGCGCTGGCCGCGTGGACAGCCGGAGACCGGAGTGCGTGCTTCCCGCTGGGCACTTGGTGGATGCGGGTGTGGCACGGAGCGCGCTGCGGACCTGCGCCGTAGCGCTTCGCCACAGTCCGAGCGGATGTCGCGGCTGCCCGAGGAGGGCGGCAGCGTCCCGGTGCAGGCGCGCAAGGCGATTTGCCCGACGATGGTTGCAATCGCGGAGATTCCAGCGCCGAATTGAGGAGAGTCTGGCTCATCTTGGGACGTGAGGGTGCACAATGCCGCTCTGCCTCGAGGCCTGCGCGCGTGTCACGCGGGCCCATCGCATCGCCAACCACGGCCGGTTTTGCGCGGCCGGTTTTGCGGCCATGGAAGCCCCGTCACGCCATCGAGTTCAACGACCAATCATAGCGGTGATAATCCAACGGGTAACCTGCCTCGAACGCGGCCTCCAAGGCCGCCCGCTGCTCACTTCGCGCATACTTCAGCAAGAAGATTTTCACGCCTTGGATGCGTCCGAAGTCGCTCTGGTAGTATCGGAACGTGATCGGCAGTCGAACCACGCGCAGGGCATCGTCGACCTCGACGTCCGAGGCAACGTAGTTGAGCGACGCGAGGTCGAGCTGCTCGTCTAGCTTCGAGGCTTCGTAAAAGGCGACCGGCGGGCAGCTCGTCGATGCACAGACGAGGGCCGCGTGAATTCGCGGGTCGACGTGGGAAGGGCAGAGCCCGAGCCTGGGGTCGTCGTCACCGAACAGCCGGGCGCCGGTTGCAGCGTGAGGAGCGTTGCGACGCAGGACGCCGTTTTCGATTTCGTCGAGGGTCAGCACAAAGTCGCCAACCCGGTATGCGACGACGCCAAAGAACGACGGGATCTCCATCACGGACTCGCGTATGCCCAGCGCGAGGACGCCGTGGATGGCGAGCACGTTGTAGAGGTTGATCCAAAACGCTATCCGCGAATCGTCATCGCTGATGTCCCCGGGGTCGATGGCCTGCAGCAGGCCGCTGGTGGCCTTCATCTCCGCGAACGTCGGTGACGTGCGCAGCTTCGTGTAGTCGACTTGGCCGTTTTCATCGAGCGCCTCGACCTTCAGCTGATTCCGAAGCTTACGGAGGGATTCGGCGATTTCGCCTGGAGAAGCCGCCGAGGAGGCCGCCGGGTCCTCGTTGAGGACTTTGCGGGTGAGCCATTGATTGGGCAGCAGGGCCTTGGCGAGCTCGGCCGGGTTGCGGGCGCGCTTCAGGATGTCGCCCGCGTCGCGTATGTTTCGGATCCAGGACTCGCCCATCGCGACTTAGAGTACGGCTGAACCCGGTTTTCGTCACTCGGTAACGGACTCGGGCAGGCGGATGAAGTTCCCCGTGGAGTTTTCGACCGGACGCACCACGATGGGCGAGTCGCTCGAGTCCTCACCGGCGGCCGGATGCCGCGCCCAAATCCAGACCGAGCCCGCCGGGACGCCGCGAAGGACGAATCGGCCGTCGGTATCGCTCAGGCTCGCGCGCTGCCAGAGCGGCGGGTCGCCCCAGGTCACCTCTGCAGTCGGGACGGGCTCGCTGTAGGCATCCAGCACCTGCCCCTCGATCGAGCCGCCAGGCTGGAGCCGAACCCGGTCGAGCTCCTGGGGCTGGTCGACGTAGCGCGGCGGCTCGAGAACCACGCGCTGCGTCTGCGTTTCGTAGTCGGAATGCGAAAACGAAACTTCATAGATCCCGGTGGCCGCTCTCCGAATGACGAACGTGCCGTCGCGTCGGGTCTTGCTCTCGAGCTGGGCAGGGCCTTCGAGCCGGACGCGCACACCCCGGAGTCCCTCGTTGGTCCAGTCGTCCAGCACTTCGCCGAGCAGGGTGACGCCTGCGGACATGACCACGCGAACGTCCTCCATGCCGTCGATAGAGTCGATCTGCATGGAGCTAAACGCTGGGTGCGCGGCGTCGAGCGCGAAGGGCGGCTCGGGAAGAGCGGGCACCGAAAAGGTGCCATCGGGATCGGACTTCGCGCTCCGCCGAACCGGGGTCCTCGCGCTCTTGGACGAGACGGAGATCAGCGCGCCGCCGACGCCGAAGCCTCGCTCGTCGACGACCCGTCCGCGCAGGGTGTACAGCGTGCTCGACAGTGCGAGCTCCACGGTGACCAGCGCGTCCTCGCCCATCGCGACGTCTTCGCGCACCGGCGGGAGGTCGTACGGCAGGGCGGTCACGCTGACTTGGCCACGCACGCCGCGAAACGAAAACGAGCCATCCGTCGCCGTCACCGACATGCGCGGAAAGCCCTCGGCGCCATCGCGAAGCTCGACCGGGATTCCCTCGAGGCCGTCGCCGCGTTCATCCACGACGCGGCCGGCAAGCTCAGCGCCCGGTCTCATGACCAGCTCGATGTCGCTGCGCGCAGCCCCGGCCCGGAGCTGAAGGCTTTCGGATTCGGCGCGAGCAAAGTCGTCGTGGCTTGCCACGATTCGGTAGGGGCCGGGCCGGAGGTTGGTCAGGCGAAAGCGACCGTTCTGCCCTGTCTCAACCTGGCTGACGTAAGCGAGGGCTCCACTGGCGCCCGCCGAGATCGGTGGCACCGGACCCGAGGTCACCCCGAGCGACTCGGTGGTGCCAAGCGTTGCGGCGCGCAGCTCCCCCTCCCCAAACGCACGAACGAGCGCCGCTTCGACAGGCATGCCCCGCTCATCGACGACACGCCCTTCCATTATGGAGGCGCGCCCGAGCCGGACCGTCATCGATGGATCCGAGGCGCCCTGCCGAATCGGTCCCGCGGTCACATACCCGTCCGCTTCGACGTAGAGGCTCTGCTCGTCCCCAACCACGCCCT
>CAMYJN010000006.1 GCA_947258625.1 uncultured Polyangiaceae bacterium
GCTCTTTGCCTAGGTGCTCGAAGGCGTGCCGGGTCGCTACACGTCCCCTCGCCGTGCGCGCCAGCAGCCCCTTCTGAAGAAGATAGGGCTCGTAGACGTCTTCGAGCGTATCGCGCGGCTCGCTCAACGCGGCCGCCAAAGTCTCGATGCCGACTGGGCCGCCATCGTAGTGATCGATGATTACGGTCAGATAGCGACGGTCCATTTGGTCGAGGCCCGCCGCGTCCACGTCGAGCCGCTCGAGCGCTTCGCGAGCGGACTCCGCATCGACCTTTCCGTCCGACAAGACTTCGGCGAAGTCGCGCGAACGACGCAACAGGCGATTGGCGATTCGAGGCGTGCCACGCGAACGCCGAGCAAGCTCCTGCGCAGCTTCTGCGCTGATCGCGAGTGCGAGCAAACGCGCGCTTCGCTCGAGGATCGAGCGTAGGGCATCTTCCGGGTAGTAGTCGAGGCGCGCGACGTATCCGAAGCGCGATCGCATCGGGTTCGTGAGAAGGCCCGTTCGCGTCGTTGCCCCGACCAGCGTGAACGGGCTCAACGGAAGTTGTAGCGTCTGCGCATACGGCCCGTCACCGTTGACGATGTCGATGCGGAAATCTTCCACCGCGGTGTAGAGGTTCTCTTCGACGGTTGCGTTCAGGCGATGGATTTCGTCGATGAAGAGCACGTCGTTGGGCTCCAGCTTGGTGAGAAGCGCAGCGAGCTGCCCCTTGTGCTCGATGGCCGGACCGGAGGCCGAGTGCAGCGTAACGCCACGTTCACCTGCTAAAATCAGAGCCAGAGTCGTCTTGCCAAGCCCTGGCGGACCGCAGAACAAGGTGTGGTCGACCGGCTCGCCGCGTCGTCGCGCCGCCTCCACGAAGATGCGGAGGTTGTCTTTGATACGCTCTTGGCCGACGAAGTCATCGAACTGCGACGGACGAAGGCTTCGGTCGAACACGCGATCCTCGGTCTGCTCCTCGATACCGAGGTTCTTGTTCGCTCTGGCTTCCATTTCACTCATGACAACGCCGACAGCGCCGCGCGCAACAGTCCTTCGACGTTCTCGTCGCTCGAAGCGTCCATCGCGCTTCCGACCGCGGCCTCTGCCTCGTTTCGTTTGTATCCCATTTGCACCAAGGCACCAACGACCGTGTCACCCGCCGAGTCCGCTGGGCCCCGAACCGCCCGAAGCCGAACCCCGGTCTTCTCGCTCCCGGCGAAGTCGAGTTTCCCCTGCAGGTCGACAAGGATGCGTTCGACCGTCCTCTTTCCGACGCCGCTGATCCCTTTGAAGGCGGACTTATCTTGTCGTGCAATCGCGTCGCGGAGCTCGCTCGCGTTCATGACGCCCACGATCGCAAGCGCGAGCTTGGGGCCGATGCTGCTCACTTTGAGAAGGGCGCGAAACGCGGCGCGGTCTTCGGTCGTGGCGAAGCCAAACAGGGTCATCGCATCCTCGCGGACGTGCGTATGGATTTGAAGCTCGACCGTCTGCGCCGGCTCCGAGCCAAGCCGCCCGACCGTGCCAGCAGGCAAAAACACCTCGTATCCGACACCGTGGACGTCGACGATGACCGACCCATCCGCCTCTCGATGCTCGATCGTGCCGCTTAGTCTGCCGATCACGAAGCGAGCCTAGCAGGTTACTGAACAGGTGTGTGCATTTCCGGCGGCTCGACGTCCATCGCTGGGGTTCAGCGCCCGGGGCTAGCGGCCGAGCGCCTTGGATCGACTCGCTTGGATGTGGGTAATCGCGACGGCTAGGGCGTCGGCCGCGTCTTCTTCGGGTGTGGTCTTGAGTCCGAGGAGCGCTGCGATCAGGCGTGCCACCTGCGTCTTGTCGGCCGCGCCACCTCCGACGACGGTGCGCTTCACGACCGCCGGTGGGTACTCGTAGACCTCGAGCCCAGATTGCGCCGCGACCAGCAGCGTTACGCCGCGCGCATGGCCGAGCTTCAACGCCGCGTTTGGGTATTTCGCGAAGAAGATCTCCTCCACGGCAACTGCTTCGGGCCGGTGCTCGCGGACGACCTGCTCGAGGCCCTGGTGGATCAGGTGCAGACGCGTCGCGAGCGGTAGCTTTTCAGCGACACGGATCGTTCCTGCGCCGACCTGATGAAGCCTCGTTCCTTCGAGCTGCACGACACCCCAGCCGGTGCGCCGGCTTCCGGGGTCGATGCCGAGGATGCGCATGTCCCGGTCACGCCATTTCGGCGAGCGCTTGCTCGCTGAGTTCGAAGTCGGAAAACACGTTCTGCACGTCGTCGTGGTCGTCGAGCGCCTCGAAGAGCTGCATCATCTTCTCAGCATCGCGCCCTTCTACGACTTTTGGATTGTTCGGTATGTACTCGAGCGCCGCTTCCCGTACCGTGATTCCCGCATTCGAGATTGCATCACGCACCACATCGAGATCGTTGCGCGGGGTGGTGATGACCCACTCATCTCCGATCAGCTCCATGTTCTCCGCACCACCGCCCACGGCTGCCTCGAACAGCTGCTCTTCGCTCGCTGCCTCTTTGTCGACTCGGACGATGCCCTGTTGCTCGAAAGCCCAAAGGGCCGACCCGCTGCTGCTGATCTGTCCGTGGTTCTTGTCGAAGAGCTTTCGCACCTCGGCAATGGTCCGATTGCGGTTATCGGTCACCACCTCGCAGATGAACAGCGTGCCATCGGGGCCAACTCCCTCGTAAACGAGCTCTTCGTACTGAACGCCTTCGAGCTCGCCTGTCCCCTTCTTGATCGCACGAGTCACGTTGTCGGCAGGCATGTTCACGCCCCGCGCGAGATCGATCGCACGCCGCAGCCGCGCGTTGCCGTCCGGATCACCACCGCCCGAGCGCGCGGCGATGGTGATCTCTTTGATGACTTTCGTGAATAGTTTCCCGCGCTTGGCGTCCTGAGCACCCTTGCGCCGCTTGATTGTCGACCATTTGCTGTGGCCACTCATACCGTCCCCTTATTCAACGGAATTGCTCGGGTTTCAAGCCAATCCTGGCGATGAATAAGCCTAGCGCCCGTGCGTCGAACCCCTCATGAAACGCATTGGGATTCTCATCATCGCACTACTCGGAGTCGCCGGCTGTGACAGGGACTCCCGCTATTTCTGCATCGCCGACGGGCCCCTGAGCGAGCGCGGTTGTTTCCTGTGCCGGGGGGACGAATGCGACCCGCAACCCGCGCCGCAGCGAGATTTCTGCGAGGCCGACACCGACTGCGCGGTCGGTGAGCTTTGCACGACGCTTGGCTGCGCCAGCGAATGCCAAGAAGCGTACGACTGTCCACTTGGTACGACCTGCGCGGACAATGGCCTCTGCCTGAACCCGCTCGAAGGGGAACCCGACCCGCCTCCATTCAGCTGTCAATTCAATTTCGAGTGTGGGGACGAGCGCATCTGCATCGATGGTGAATGCCTCATCACATGTCTCGACGGTCCGTGCCCCGAAACCCAGCAATGCGTCGCGGGCGCTTGCCGGCCTTGCACCGATGAGAGTTGCCTCACCAATTGCACCGACGACACGAACTGTGCCGAGTACGAGTACTGCAGCTCGTTCCAGTGTATCCCGGACACTCGCCCAGAGCAGTTCTGTCCCGAGAACGACTGTCAGCCCGGCCGCGTGTGTGTTCGCGGGCAATGCCGCACGCCTTGTGACACCGACGAACAATGCGCGCGGATCGACACGACCATCCGTTTCTGCGCGCCAGTCGAGGCGCAGAACCTCTGCGTCAGAAGCAGCGAGGTGCTCGCGGAGTGTCAGCTCAACATCGACTGCGGGCTCGGCGAGGAATGCGTCGACGGCTCTTGTGCCGCGAGCTCCACGTCGCCCTGACCGGGCAGCAGCGCTTCCCGTAGGCTGGCCAAGCCGACCCAAATGAACCCTGCGCAAAACAGGAGCAGAAAGGGCACGCTCGCCCAGCTTTGAGTCGCAATTGCGATGAGCAAGCTCGCGGTGCAGTAGAGCGCGAAGCCGAGCTCGACCGTATTGTGCCATGGCCAGCGGCCGCGGTAGCCCTTCGCACCCGATTCTGCCCCGGCATCTAGAACGCCGCGCTTCGGAGTCCGAACGAACTCGACGTCCCGCCCGAACAAGCCTTCAATCGCCGCTCTCCCGTTGTTGATCGAAAGGCCGATACCAAGCGCCATCATTGCAGGTAGTCGTTTGATGGCTTCCCACCGACCGCCGTACAGATCGTGATGCGCGACGACGTAAAACGCCGCGACCGAGCCACAGGTCGCCACGAACATGGGCACATCGAGCATCAGTAGCTCTGGGTGTTCCAACTGACGACGGATCAACATGTTTGGAAGTTGGAGCAAAGCCAACACCAACAAGAACAGGTACGCGAAGTTGTTGGTCAGATGAAACACAGCTTCGGTCTTGACTTGGCGACTCAGCGGGGCGCTCAGGATCGTGCCGAGGAGCTTGCGCGCGGTTTGAACCGAGCCCTTCGCCCATCGGTACTGCTGCCCTTTGAAACTGTTCATGTCGGATGGCAGCTCTGCAGGCGCGCTCAGCTGCGGTGCATACACGAACCTCCAGCCCGCGAGCTGTGCACGGTAGCTGAGGTCCATGTCTTCGGTGATCGTATCGTGCTGCCAACCACCGGCGTCGATGATGGCTGACTTGCGCCACATGCCTGCGGTGCCGTTGAAGTTGAAGAAGCGCCCCGACCGGTTGCGCGCGCTGTGCTCGATGACGAAGTGCCCGTCGAGGAGCATGGCCTGGCAGCGAGTGAGCAGCGACCGGTCCTGATTCAGGTGGGCCCAGCGGGCCTGCACCATGCCCACTGCTGGGTCTGTGAAGAAGTGGATCAGCTCACGGACGATTCCTGGTCCCGGCACGAAGTCCGCATCGAAAATCAGTATGAAATTGCCTTTTGCGACCTCCATGCCGGCCTCGAGCGCTCCGGCCTTGTAGCCGTGGCGGTCCTCGCGATGAAGATAGACGACGTCCAGTCCCTGCGCCCTCAGCGCCTCGCACCGGGCGCGAGCGATCGAGGACGTGGCGTCGGTCGAATCGTCTAGAACCTGAATCTCGAGGCGGTCAGCCGGGTAGTCGATTCGAGACGCCGCGTCGATCAGTCGATCTGCAACGAACATCTCGTTGAACATCGGCAACTGAACCGTTACGAGGGGCAGGTCCGTTTCGTCGAATCGGGCCGGGGGCAGCGACCGCTCACGACGGTGGCGGAGGTACGCGAGCAGAAGGGCGCTTCGGTGTACGCCGTAGAGCGCCAGCACGCCGAGCGTGAATAGGTAGAGAATGATGATCAGAGTTTGCAAATCGGAATCCAAGGAAACGGGAGATCCAAAGCGAGCTCAATCCGAATGCATCGGCGCGGCCGCTGCGATCTCGGCGCCAGTTCGCAGGCGCGTTAGAGTCTTTTCTTTGCCCAGAACTTCCATGACTTCGAAGAGGCCCGGGCTTTTCGTGCGGCCGGTCAGCGCCACACGGGCGGGCTGGGCGACCAGTTTCATCGAGAGCTCGTTCTCTTCGAGCCAAGCTTTCACGGCGTGTTCGAGTGGCTCTTTTGCGAAGGGCTCTACTGCCTCGAGCACGTCGGCCAAGCGTCGAAGGTTGTTCGCGTAGGCCGGCGCGAGGAACTTCCGTTTGCCCTTCGCATCGAACTCGACGTTTCGAAAGAAGTAGTCCACCGCATCGGCCACTTCAATGAAGGTCTCCGCGCGTGGCTTTACGTAGGGGATCGTTTTCAAAAGCACCGAGTCGTCCGCAGCCACGTCGATGCCGATTCTAGCGAGGAACGGAATCGCCCCCCGCGCGATCTCCTCATCAGAGAGCATTCGGAGATGCTCGGCCTGAACGTGGAGGAACTTCTTCGCGTCGTAGCGGCCCGCCGTCGAGCCGACGCGATCCCAGCTGAACTTCTCGATCAGCTCTCGTCGTGTGAAGATCTCCTGGTCGCCGTGGGACCAGCCGAGTCGCGCCAGATAGTTGATCACTGCGTCGGGCAGGTAACCCATATCGCGGTATTCGAGGACGCCGACCGCCGCGTGGCGTTTCGAAAGCTTCTCGCCATTGGGCGCGAGGACCATAGGCATGTGTGCGAACTTGGGAACGGCCGCGCCGAGCGCTTCGTAAAGCAGGATTTGAGGCGCGGTGTTGATCACGTGGTCGTCGCCGCGCGCGACCAGCGTCACCTCCATCGTCAGGTCGTCGACGACGCAACCGAAATTGTAGAGCGGCATCCCATCGGGGCGGAGCAAGATCGAGTCCTGCAGGGTGAAGTTGAGAATCTCGATCTTCCCTTTGACCTCGTCGACCCAGCTCGTGACTCCTTGGTGAGGTGCACGGAAGCGTATCACGTGACGCGCGCTCCGGTCGGCGGGAGGGTCGCTCCGGTCTCGCCACGGGCTTTGAAAGCGGAAGCCATCCTTGGTGCCGCTCTTCTGATGGGCTTCGCGCGCGGCCGCGATTTCTTCCTTCGTCGCGTAGCAGCGATAAGCATGACCGGATTCGATCAGCTTCTCGGCGTACGCGGCATAGATGTCGAGACGCTCGCTTTGCACATAAGGGCCATGATCCCCCCCGACTTCGGGGCCCTCATCCCAGTCGAGGCCGAGCCACCGCATCGAATCGAGAACGACCTGGATGCTCTCGTCGGTGCTGCGCTGGCGATCGGTATCCTCGATCCGGAGTATGAACGTGCCATGGTTCCGGCGCGCCCAGAGCCAGCTGTAGAGCGCAGTCCGCACGCCGCCGATGTGCAAGTAGCCCGTGGGCGACGGGGCGAAGCGGACGCGAACCTCGGACATGGCGGAAGGGCTACCTGCCGCCCGTGACTCGGTCAAGCGAAGCGGCGGTTGGTTTTGGCCGCCGGGGTTCATGGTCTCCGAGGAACCCCCGGATATCCCAGGGCCCCGGGGTAGCGCCTCGAGCCTTCCAAATGCGAGCTGGTCATTTGACTCGCATCGAATCGCCTTGACCCAAACTGGCTCCGTGATCACGCTCACGCGTTCATGGCAACGCCTCAGGTTCTGATTGAACGGCTCAACCGTGGCGTTCAAAAGCGCAACGCACGCTGGGCGTTCCTACGCGATATGGCCTTTGGCGACGCGCTCCGGCTTCGCCGCTTTCGCTTGGGCAATGGGCTGACCGTGCTGACGCTCGTCGATCGGTCCGCGCCGACCGTGAGCTACCACAGCTGGTTTCGCGTGGGTTCTCGGCATGAGCGTCCAGGCAAGACGGGGCTTGCGCACCTGTTCGAGCACCTGATGTTCAACGCGACACGAAACCACCCGCCCGGCGACTTCGACCGCCTAATGGAAGGGGCCGGGGCCGAGGCCAACGCGGCGACGTGGACAGATTGGACGTACTACTTCGAAAACGCGCCTCGGGATGCCTTGCCGCTTCTCATCGAGCTCGAAGCCGATCGCATGGCGAATCTCGTTCTTCGTGTGCCCCAAGTCAGCTCGGAAAAAGAAGTCGTTGCCAACGAGCGAAAGCTACGTGTGGACGATGACGCCGAGGGCAAGGCCCTCGAGCTTCTGTACGAGCACGCGTTTGTTCGGCACCCGTATCGCTGGCCGACGATTGGTTCCATGGACGACATTCGCGGCTTCACCGTGAAGGATTGCCGCGAGTTTTATCGAACACACTATGCGCCGAGCAACGCAACCATCGTCATCGCCGGTGATTTCAGTGAATTCAAAGCGCTTTCGCTGGTCCAGAAACACTACGGAGGCCTGTCTGGTGTCCGCCGGGTCGAAAGGCGCAGGGTGTCCAAGGAGCCCCCGCAGCGTGCCGAGCGAGTCTTCCAGCTGCCGGCGCCGACGCCGACGGAAAAGATACTTCTAGGCTACCGCGCGCCATCGTTCCTCGACCCCGACACACCGGCGCTCGTCCTTGCAAACGAGGTCTTGTTCGGCGGCCAGAGCTCGCGGCTGCACCGGCTGTTCTGCTTGGACGAAGAGCTCGCACTTTCGGTGCGAGGCTCGATTTCACCTTTCGTCGACCCCGGTCTCTTCGAGATGTGGATTCTTCTCCGGGAGGGAAAGAAGAAGGCCGCTGCCCTGGCGTTGCTCGATCGGGAGCTCGGCCGGCTCGGCTCCGAGGGGCCGACCCCGATCGAGCTCGAAAAGGCGATCAGTCAGCTGGAGCTTTCGTTTTTGCACAGCATGGAAACCGCGGGAGGGAAGGCCGAGCAGATCGGTTTTTACGAGACCGTTGCCGATGACGGCGCCGCCGTGTTCGAGCGGCTCGAGGCCTACCGCGAAGTGTCGACCCGCGACGTGAAGCGGGCAGTCGCCAAGTACCTCCGTCCTTCGCGGCGAACGCGCATCGAGATTTTGCGAAGAGCGTCATGAGCGTACTGGTCGAGTCGAGCGACGTGCTTCCGCTCGTCGATGTGGAAATCGCCTTCGCAGCAGGGAGCCTTCAGGACCCAGCGGGTCGAGAGGGTCTCGCGCTGCTCACGGGGCACCTCATGCGACGGGGCCCGCGGGGGCTGTCCCAGCAACGTTTCGAGGATCGGCTCGCAAGCCTTGGAGCACGGGTGTCGGTCCAGGTCTCGATGCGCTCGACTCGGATTCGCGCGACCGTGCTTCGCCGTAATTTGGAGCCATTGCTCGGGCTTCTAGCCGATTTGGTTTGGCGGCCTGCCCTCCGTGCCAGCGACTTCGCTAAGCTCAAACGCCAAGCGCAGGCGGCGCTGATCTCGCGACTGGACGACGACCAGACCCTCGCGGCCCTATGTTTCCGCGAGGCGCTTTTCGGCGAGCATCCTTATGCTCGCGCTCAGAGTGGGACGGCGGACAGCCTTGCTCGCATCGGCCTCCGGCAGATCGAGAGCTTCTACGCGCGAAACTTCGAGAAGCGGGCTTTCCTGGTCGGAGTCGCCGGTGACGTGTTCGATGCCGAGGCGCGCGCGCTGGTCTCGTCGTACTTTCCAAGCACCAAACGGCAGAAGCGAAAAGACTCGGTCGTTCCAGCGACTAGGACGCGCCCCGGCCGCCATGTGATCATCGTCGACAAGCCCGAGCGAACGCAGACCCAACTCTACATCGGCACCCTCGGCGCACGCACGCACGACCGCAAGCTCTTCCCGCTCATCGTGTCCAACACTGCATTTGGTGGGACCTTCAGCGGTCCACTCATGCAGGAAGTTCGCGCAGTGCGGGGCTGGAGCTACTCCGCACACAGCCGTTTGCTGCACGCAAAGCAAAGAGAAGCTTGGTACATGTCGACGGCGCCCGCTGCCGGATACTCGGCGGATTGCGCGGCGCTACAACTGGACTTGCTCGAGCGCTGGATCGATCCCGGAATCAAGAAGTCCCAGCTCAGCTTCGCGCAGCGCTGGTTGATCAATAGCCACTGTTTCGATCGCGACACGCCGTCCAAGCGCCTGGAATCTCGCCTCGATGTCGAGCTCCTCGGGATTCCCCGCAACTACGTGGAGAAGTACGACGAGCTCGTGGCTGGCGTCAGCCTCCAGAAAGCCAATGAAGCAACGCGTGCTCGAATTTCGACCCGAGACCTCACGATTGTCGTGGTTGCAACCGCAAACGAGGTAGCGAGCGCGTTCGAGCGTCTACCCGGCGTGAAGTCGTTGGAAATCGTTCCCTTCGACCGGGGCTAGTCCGTCAGAACGCGCCGCAGCTCGGAGCGGCTCCAGACGCGCGGCACCCGGACCTGTGGCAGCTTGGCCAGGCCTTTCGCCCGCTCGTGAAGCTCTCCGTTGGGCTCGGGCAAAATGATCGTTCGGAGGTCATCCGATTTCGTGAAAAACTCGATCACGTCCATCGATGAAGCATCGTGCGTAGCCGAGTGAACGATCAGGCCGGCGTACTCGGTTTCTTCGCTCTCCAGCTCTCGAACCGCGTCTGCGAGCGAATCGACACCTGAGACCGGAAAGCCAAAGCTTCGAATCTCGGCTTCGATCTCCTCACGTACGCGCCGCCGAGGTTCGAACACCAAGAGAGGAAGCTGCATCGCAACCGCATCGCGCCGCACGAGCGCGCGCAAGACCGCGTTGTGAATCGCATCTTCTTGGTCCGCCGACAAGATGGGGAAAGCGATTGCGAGGGCGACGCCACCGTTCTCCCCGCGCGCGCGACGAACCGAGCCCGTCAGACTCATCGTCTCCTCGCTGCTGTTGAGATCGATCAAGAGGTGCACGAGGTGGCCGGGCCGCAGTTTGCGATCGCCCGACACCATTGCACCTCCCGCAGAGATGTTTTCGAGCGTGTACTGACCAACGCGATCGCCTCGTTGAAACAAGATGGCACGGCCGTCCAGATCAACCCTGTGATTCGAGCGTCGATCCTTTTGTGCCCTTGCATGCCCCATCGAGATTTAAGAGTGCCGAGTCGGACGACGAAAAGCTAGTCCACAAGGGGTGATAAACCGATCGATGTCATGCCGGTTTGCGGATTCCCTCTTTTGGGGTTCTCAATCGTAACAAAGATCGTATACTCGCCGACCAGTGCGCGCCGCCGGCGCTCAACGCGATCCAAGCCCAGCGGTGACACGTAAATTCGGGTCTGGTAGAGTGCCGGCCCTATGCCGAGCCTAAAGTGGATGGTGCAGCAGGGCCGGCCCCGCGTGTTTGGGATTTACAAGCGCGTGACGTCGATCGGACGGGCCGGGGCAAACGATATTTCGATCGATTCGGAGGCTTTGGAAGCGCACCACGCGCAGCTGGTGTTCGATGGACGGGACTTCGCCGTGACGCCCGTCGATCCCGGAGCGACGTTCCAGGTCAACGGCAAGAAAAAGAAGAAATCAAAGATTTTTCACAACGACAAGCTGACGCTAGGAGACGTCGAGCTGGTGTTCTCACTCTACGACGAGGGCAGCTCACGCGATCCGGACGTTCAGGGCAGGGCCTCTCAGACCGCCGAGATCGAGGGAATGATGAAGCTGAGCGATTTCAATCGCCGGCTGCTCGAGATACGAGCCATCCCAGACCAGATCGAAGCACTGCTCGACGCGGTGATCGACGTCATCCACGCGAACAAAGGTTTCGTCATCTTGCTGCGTGACGGAGACCCGGAGATCGCCGCCGCGCGCAACGTCGACCGAGAGACGATTCCAGATGCGGTGACCCAGCTTTCAGACAGCATTCTTCGCCGTTGCATCGACTCGCGCCAGCCACTGATCGTGAGCGACGCCGTCAACGACACCATGTTCAACTCGAGCGAAAGCGTGATGGACCTGCAGCTCAGCTCCGTCATGGTTGCGCCTCTGATTGCGCAGGGTCAGCTCCTCGGACTGATCTACGTGGGCAACGACAACGTGGTGAACCTATTTGAGCAATCGAGCCTTGAGGTGCTGACGGTGTTCGCGGGCCAGGCATCGCTCATCTTGCAGAACGCGATCTTGCTCAATCAGCTCACCACCGATCGCGATCGCATCGCCGAAGAGCTGGAGTCGCAGAAGTTCGGCGGGATCATCGGCAGCTGCCCGAGCTTGCAAGAAGTGTTTCGTCGCGTAGAGAAAGTGGCGGCGGCCGACATCAACGTCCTGATTACCGGCGAGACCGGTACCGGAAAGGAACTATTCGCGCGCGAGCTACATCGTCGCTCCAATCGTGCCGAAGGCCCTTTCGTCGTCGTCAATTGCGGTGCCATTCCCGAGAATCTCATGGAGTCGGAGCTCTTTGGTCACGTGCGCGGGGCGTTCACCGGCGCGGTGTCGACGCGGCAAGGCAGCTTTCAAGCAGCAGACGGTGGCACGCTGTTCCTCGATGAGATCGGCGAGATGCCGCCGGCGCTTCAGGTGAAGCTGCTGCGCGCCCTCCAGGAACGCGTCGTCGTCAAAGTTGGCGACACGAAACCTCAGGCGGTCGACATTCGCGTCCTCGCAGCGACCAACCGCGATCTCGAAGCTTCGATCAAAGAAGGGACGTTTCGGGAGGATCTCTACTATCGCTTGAACGTGGTGAACCTTCATCTGCCACCGCTTCGAGAGCGCGGAGACGACATCACAATCCTCGCGAAGTTCTTGCTCCACAAGTACGCCACGGAATTCGGCGCAACGGTCAATGGCTTTACCCCCAAGGCACTCGAGGCCATGCACAACTACGACTGGCCCGGGAATGTTCGTCAGTTGGAGAACCGCATCAAAAAGGCGATCGTGCTCGCGGACAAGACGCTGATCGGCCCGGACGACCTGGACTTGGGTGGCGATCAACGGCGCGCGGTCATTCCGCTCACGCAAGCCCGGGAGGAGTTCACGCGAACGTACATCCTCGAAGTCCTCGAGCGAAACGGCGGAAATCGCACGCGAACGGCCCGGGATCTGGGCGTCGATCCGAGGACCATCTTCCGATATCTCGAGCGCGAGCCCGACGCTCCGGAGCCTGGTGGAGCTGCCGAGGGCTGACATTAATGTCATAGGTAAGCCCTGAATTTCATGTGACACTGTGGAAAGCCCAAGGTTTTTCGGGTTCGGAACCGCGGCATGGCCTTTGCTTCTAAATTCGCTGGGATGCTTTACTTTGCTTCATGTGTCGCGGCGCTGGCCTTCGCCTCCAACGGTGGCTGCATTGCAACGAGTCCAGTCGAGTTCGACCCCGACGAGAACTTCCCGCCCTCGATCATCAGTCAACCTCTCGCAGATTTCCCGCTGAACGAGATAGGCGAGCTCAAACTGGATGACCCGCTCGCTCCGGAGGAGCCCGCGGAGGTGCCGCTGCAGGTGATCATCCGCGATCCCAACTTCGACCAGACGCTGGAGTATCGAATTTTCCTCGACGGGCCTCTGCCGCCCCCCCAGGCCGAGTTTCCGATTCAACAGGGAAACATCGAGCCAACGGGCTTCCTGGAGCGCCCACGGACGTTTGCGATTTCTTACGATGAGCTCGCCCCCGGGGAATGCCATAAGATCGAGCTCATCGTAGTGGGCCAGTTCACCATGAGCAGAGTCGAGCTGCGCAGCCCGGAGGAGGAGGGCGATATCGACGCAGCTACCTGGTGGGTTCGGGTAACCGACTCCGACAATCCCACCATCCAGCAGGAGTGCCGATGAAACCGTGGTGGCTCTTGGCGCTCGCCGGCTTCGCCGGATGCAGCTTCGATTCGGAAGGCGTCTTCGCGATCAGCAACTCTTGCGGAGGCGATGCGAGCTGCTCGCAAGGAGTATGCGACGACAACATCTGCATCGATGACTCCGGCGCATCTGTAGATGTCGCGATCGAGGTTCTTCGCGGCTCGTCTGACCCCCAGGTCGTGACGTCTTGGAGCTGGGCGTTTGCCGCGGAACCTGTTTCCGGACGGAGCAGCCGTGACCTTCTCCTACCGGCGACTCGGCAGGTCCTTGGAACGGTCCGCTGGGACGGTGCACGCGTTCCTGCAACGCTTCGCTTCGTTCGCCGGATGCGCGACGCCGTCGCGCCGTTGGCCTCCGTGCCAATCGAGGTGGATACCTTGCCTGAGGCCTCGGGCGGAGATGGGTCGGAGGACTTTGATTTCAGCACCACGTTGGTCGCCGGCGAGACCTATGACGTGGTCGTGCTGCCGAGCAGTGACACAGTCATGGCACCCGCACAGGAGCCAGCTCCCGCGATTAGAAGCCTGCCCCCGCTCTACCTGGTGCTTTCGATCGACGATGGAGAGTCCAGTGAGCCCTTCCGCTTCGACATTACCTTTCCTGCCAGTCTCGCTGACGACTGTGAAGGCATCAATGCTATCGGCTGCACCTTGAAGGCCCAGGTTTTCAGCGACGATGGCCAGGTGGAGCTTCCGGAGGCGGGCTTACAGGTCCGGGCCATCGACACGACGACCGGCCGTGTCGTTTCCTCGATTGCTGAGACCGATCAGACCGGGCATTTCATGATTCGAATCAGCGATACCGCCGCGGACTACTTGATTCGCGTGACCTCGAGCGTCGAAAGTGATTCCTTCCCAGCCGTCTCGGTCGACCCGGAGGAGGAGTTCAAGGACGACCCTCCCGAGGAGAAGCGAATCCTGATCGATCGTCTCGCCCGCATTCAGGCCACGGGCGAGGTACGCGACGAGATCGACAGAGCGGTGCCAGGCGCGGCTGTGCGATTTTTGTCTACCACTATCTTTGAGGGGAGTCAGCCTGGTCTCGTGGGCTCCTTCACCGGCTCGGCAACGACGAACGAGGATGGCGGCTTTGGCGTGGAGCTATTGCCCGGCATCTATTCGATCACGGTTACTCCGCCGGAAGACAGCGAAAACAGCTGGGGCATCCTTTCCGCCGATGCGGAGGTTGGCGAAGGGCTGACAACGATCGAGACATTGGTCATCCCTTCCCAGCTCGGCCTTGAGGGCACGGTGGCAACCTTCAGCGATGAGCCTGCGGCCGGGGCAACGGTTCTTGCTCGGGCCCGTCCAGGCGCGGACCCTAGTGCCATGCAGCGGTCTCAAGAGGTGGTGTCGGACGATCTGGGCAAGTTCGCAATGAGCGTTGACCCCGGGCTCTACGACATGCAGGTGAAGGTGCCTGCGGAATCGGGCTTTTCGTGGTTTGTCGAGCCGGACCTGCTGATGAGCATCGATCAGGGCGACCTGCGCAAAGAGTATCTCTTGGAGCCGCCGATTGCGGTTTACGGCGTCATCCGGACGAGCGAAGGGGAACCCCTGCCGAACGCGCTGGTCCGCGGCTATCTCTTTAATAACAGCGACGGCGGGGCGGCCCGTCCTCTGCAAATCGCCGAAACCGTGTCGGGCGAAGACGGCAGCTACCGGTTGCTCATCCCACCGCGTCTCGGCGGCGAATGAACATGACCAAGATGGCTGCGAGCCCGAGCCATCCCGGCCAGTCGCCGATGCGCCCGTAGATGGTGTCCCCTTCGAGCATGCGAATGTCGTATCGGAGGTTCTCACGAGTGAGGAGGCCAGACTGGGCGACGACGCGGCCAAGCGGATCGATGACGGCACTGATGCCGCTATTGGTGGACCGCACCATGTAACGCCGGTGCTCAATTGCGCGATACCGTGACAGCACCAAGTGAATCCAAGGTTCTTGGCTGTCGCCGAACCAGGCGTCGTTGGTGAGGTTGATCAGCACGTGAGGATTGGATTCACGCACCATCTTTCGGGTGAAGCGCGCAAGCACGTCTTCGTAGCAAACCGGTGTAGAGATTCGCCAGGGCCCCAGGGTCAACGGGCGAACGTGGGTCCCAGCGCTGAAGCGCCCGCTGTTTGGCGAAAGGTCGTAGAGGATCGGGAAGATGTCGCCGAAGGGAAGATACTCTCCAAACATCAGCAGGTAGGTTTTGTCGTAGGTCGAGCGCACCGTGCCTTCGCTGTCGGTCAAAAAGACCGTGTTGTAGACCCTCCGCTTGCCGTCGACTCGCTCCGTCGAAACGCCTCCGAAGAGGAGCGGAGATTTCAAGTCTTGCCGCACCAAATCCGCCGAGAGCGGCACCCTTCGCGGAAGGCCGTCGACGAATGCCGATTCGGGCCAAATCAGTAGATCGAGCTCGCCCTGCTCTTCCAGCTGGCGGCTTTGTTCGAGGTGGCGCCGATGACCTTCTTTCGCCTCGCTGCGTTTTGCGAAGATGCCCATGTTGACCTGGACGATTCCGATACGAAGGATGGGTGCCTCCTCGAGCTCCGCTTCGACTTGAGCGATGCGGACCATTCCGTAAATCGCCGTGAAGGCGACCGCAGCGACCGTGAGGCCCCAGAGGGCTTTGGGAGCGGGTCGTCGTGCTCGCCTCCAACGCCAGGCCTCGTAAATCGAGAGGTTGACCAAGGCCATGACGACCGTCACGAGCATCGGACCGCCGAGTTCTGCGATCTGCACGAACGCCGTCTGCGCGAAGAGACTGTTGGAGAGATAGGTTGGGAAAAGGGACGGGTAGAGCCACTCGATCAGGAGCAGCGTCGGGATGGCGACGAAGCTCGTGCTCCAACCACGCCTTCGAAGGGCGCGATAGACCAGACCGTAAACCGCGAAATTGAATCCCAGATAGGCGGAGAACAGCAACCAGAACAGAGCGCTCGCCGCGTATCCGTACCCAGAGAACACGTCGAGGAACTCGACGAGCCAGTGGTAGCCTCCGGCGCAGGTCACCGTGCCGTAAAGCCAAGCGACAGCAAGGCTGTGACGCCAGGTTCGCCCGAGGCCGAGCTCGAGCGCGCACCAGAGGGGCACCAGGCAGACCAGGGACAGCGGCCAAACCCCGAATCCGGCCCAGCCGAGGAAATAGAATGCGCCTCCAAGGATTGCGAGTCCGTACGCCTGGTGGCGAGGCCTCAGGCCGGAGTTGTTGGAGCTGCTCTCGGTCACCGGGCGCTTCGTAGCACGCGTTCGGTGGATTCGCGCACGATGCCGAGCAAGCGCTCGAGGTCGGCGTCCTCGATGTTGAGTGGCGGAACCAGATAGACCGTGTTGCCGAGGGGGCGGAGATGCGCGCCGAGCTCGAGGGCGGCTTCGGAGATCTCCCAGCCGACGGTACCCATGTAGCCGCGCACTCCAACGTCGAATGCAGCGCACATCCCCAGGGCTCGCGGCGAGGACACACCGACGACCTCGTTCATCTCCAGGATGCGAGCGGCGAGTCGCGCCGCTTTGGGCTTCACGGCTTCCAGAATCTGCTCGTCACGATAAATCGCCAAGACTTCCCGCGCGACCGCTGCGCCGAGCGGGTTGCCGCAAAAGGTGTGTCCGTGCATCAGCGCGCGGCTTTTGTCTCCGCGAAAGCCATCGTAGATCCGATTGGTCGCCAGGGTCGCGGCAAACGGTAAGACGCCGCCGGAGAGGCCTTTTGCTGTACACAGCAAGTCCGGCGTGATGCCCGCCTGATCGCACGCCCACATCGGGCCCGTTCGGCCGAAGCCGGTGAAGACCTCGTCCGCGATCAAGAAGGTGTCGGCTCGCTGGGTCTCTAGTCGAAGCTCGGCGAGCAGCTTCGGCGGGTACATCCGCATGCCAGCGGCGCCTTGGACCAGTGGCTCGACGATCACAGCCGCGATCCGATGGGAATCCCTGCGCAGCAGCTCGAACAGATGTTCAAACACCGGCTCCCAGTCCTGGTCGACCGCGTCGGCCGGCCTTCCGACATCAAATAGAATCGGGCGAAACATCGCACTGAACTCGTCGACGGCGCCTGCGCTCATCGCTCCCAGGGTGTCGCCATGGTAGGCGCCGGGAAGGCCGAGGAAGCGCGTGCGCGCCGGTCGGCCGTTTTGCTGCCAATACTGAAAAGCCATTTTGAGTGCGACCTCGACCGCCGTGGAGCCGTTGTCGCTATAAAAGACCCGGTCGAGCCCGCCCGGGGCAGTGTCCGCGAGCTCGGCGGAAAGACGCGCGGCCGGCTCGTGCGTCACCGCAGCCAGGGTGCAGTGCATCATACGTTCGGATTGCCGCACGATCGCTGCGCGAAGACGCGGATGGCCGTGCCCGAGATTGTTGCACCACCAGGACCCGCTGGCGTCGAGCACCCGCCGCCCATCGCCGGCGATCAGCCAGGGCCCCTCAGCCCGATCCACCACGAAGAGCGGACGGCTTTCGTGATCGTCACTCGAAGTGTACGGGCGCCAAAGGTGCGCCCGATCGAGGGCGATCAGCTCGTCGTCGGTGGGCATTGGGCGGACTTTGCGATGAGGTGACAACAAGTGCCAACCGGGGCGCCGTGAGCGCGACGCAGGGGTTCGACGGACGGGGCGGCTTGTAAAAGTGGCCGGAGGGGCTGGGGGTCAGCGTTCAACTTGCGCTGCCGCGGGCGCTTGGAGGCGGGGCGTTGGATTGGTTGCGTGCTGAGGTTTGATTGAACCGCCCCGCCCACCCCCACCCGTAGTCCTCCCTGGCGCGGCAATCGCTTCGCTCTGCCTTGCCGGCGCTTCGCGCCGGGCTTCGCCCTTCAGGCTCGCGCTGCCGCCTGCCGTTGGGGGAGGTGGTTGGTCCTGTCTCCGTACGGAGGGGCGCGGGGAAACGCGTCATGGGGTGGAGTCGACGTAGCGAGTGACAATCTGCACGGGAGCAACCACCGCAGATTGGGCGCGAGCTCCGAGGCGAGGCTTGCGTGGTCAGAGCCCCCAAGTGCATCCGACCACCTTTGCAAGCCGAGCCGTTCGACGTAACCCCGTGTCGCGTTTCCCCGCGCCCCGTGTCGACCGCGCTACATCGGTCCGACGAGGACTTCTCTTCGTCCGCCCGCCTTGGAGCTCGGCGGCCCGACGACGCCTTGCTGTTCCATCTGTTCGACGAGCTTCGCGGCCTTGTTGTAGCCGACGCTCAGCTGGCGCTGGACGTGACTGATCGAGCAGTAGCCGGCGTTTGCGACCACGGCGACGGCCTTGTCGTAGAGCGGGTCGTCGCTCTCACTGCCGAAGCCCTCGTCGTCGCGTGGCTTCACGATCTCTT
>CAMYJN010000007.1 GCA_947258625.1 uncultured Polyangiaceae bacterium
CCATGGTCGTCGACAACGACTACGACCTGGTCATCACCGACCTCCGAATGGGAGAGGTGGGCGGCCTGGAAGTTCTGCGAAGTACGCGAGAGGCCTCTCCCCTCACGCACGTCATCGTCATGACCGCCTTCGGTACGATCGAAGACGCAGTCGAAGCGATGCGATTTGGAGCACACGACTTCGTTCAAAAACCCTTCGTGGTCGAAGAGCTTCTCACCAAGGTCGCGCGGGCCGCGCGGACCCGCACGCTTGCGGCCGCCGAACGGGCCGTCGCTTCGGACTTCCGCGAGCGGTACAATTTCGGCAACATCATCGGCCAGTCCGCAGAGATCCGTGACATTCTGGGTCGCATCGTTCGGATCGCGCCGACGGACGCCACCGTGCTCATCACCGGCGAGAGCGGCACGGGCAAGGAGCTCGTCGCGCGCGCCATTCATGCCAACTCGTTGCGCGCCGAGCGGCCGTTCGTGTCGATCAACTGCGCGGCTCTGACCGAAACTCTTCTCGAGAGCGAGCTCTTCGGACACGTCCGCGGTGCATTCACCGGCGCAGTGCAGACACGCAAAGGTCTATTCGAAGAAGCCAACGGCGGGACCTTTTTCTTCGATGAAATCGCCGAAACGCCACCTTCGCTTCAGGCCAAGTTGCTTCGAGCGATTCAAGAAGGAGAGATTCGGCGACTCGGGGACAACAACTCGATCAACGTCGATGCGCGCATCATCGCGGCAACCAACCAAGACCTTAGACGCCAAATTGAAGAGAAGCGCTTCCGAGAGGACCTCTACTACCGCCTCAACGTCGCCCGCTTCGAGCTCCCTCCACTCCGAGAGCGCAAAGAAGACATTCCGCCGATCGTCGAAACCTTCCTCGAGAAGTACGGAAAGAAGATGGGCCGACAGGCCACACTCGGCCCAGGCGTCATGGACCATCTGCTCGGCTACGACTTCCCCGGAAACATTCGCGAGCTCGAAAACCTGATCGAGCAGGGCGTCGCGCTCGCACAAGACGGCCAGGTCCATCTGTCGGACATCCTGCCCAACGCGAGCGGCAACGGAAAAGGCCGAACTCCGAATCCAGCGCGCCAATCGCTCGCCGATATCGTGCAAGAAGTCGAGCGTGATGCAATCGTTCGCGCGCTTCGGCACGTTGACGGCAACAAAGAACGCGCAGCCGCGCTCCTAGGGCTCAGCCCGACCACGCTCTGGCGCAAGATGAAACGCCTGCAGCTTGATTGGCCCTGAGTCGCTACTGGGAATCTCGTTCGCGAGAGGCTTCGAGCCGCTCTGCGCGTCCCTGGGCGTCACCCACCATGCCCCCGAGCTTGTCGGAAACCGACTTCGGGACCTGGCTCGTGCCCCCATCTTGTTCAGGCGGTTTCGTGGCCTCGTGCACTTGGTCACCGATCTTTTTCGTGATGCGCTCGGTCGCAGCACCTACCTCGCGACCGAGCTCCTGGGCTTCTTCGGTGCCGGCCACTCGCATGAGGTGCTGAAACGGCGTCCGCTCCCCGAGCCTGACGAAGAAGAGCACGTAGGCCAGAAACGCCAGAACAGCGCCCGTCCAAACAAGCCTAATCGTCCGTCGGATCATTCCTCTTCACGACGGATACCATAGCTGCGCATTTTCTTGTGAAGGTTGGTGCGCTCGACCCCCAGAATTGTCGCCGCCCGCGAGATGTTCCAGCCCACCTGATCGAGTGTTTGAAGGATGTAGTCCTTTTCCGCGCGGCTTCGATACTCCCTCAAAGTCAGCCGTTCGCCGCTTTCGTCCAGGGTAGAAGGCATGTCCGACGGAGGGGACGACGCGCGCCGGGCATCGCTCAGGACCCCTTCCTCCGGCAGATCGTCGAGCGTAATCCGGTCACCGCTCAGAATCGCCATCCGCTCTACCACGTTGCGAAGCTCGCGAACGTTCCCAGGCCATGAACGCTCCCTCAAGGCCTTGAGCACACCCTCGTCGATCGGCTTCTCTCGAAGCCCATTTCCGATCGAGAATTCGCTCAGAAACCCTTTCGCCAAAAGAGGAATGTCGGTCTTCCGGTCCCGGAGGGGTGGGCTCACGATCGGAACGACGTTGAGACGAAAGAAGAGGTCTTCCCGAAAGCGGCCGTCGCGGACCTCAAGCTCGAGGTCTTTGTTTGTTGCGGCCAAAACGCGCACGTCGACTGCAATCGATTTTTCGCCACCGACGCGCGAGATCTCCCCGCTCTGGAGCGCCCGCAGCACCTTGGCCTGCGCGCTGGCGCTCATGTCGCCAATCTCGTCGAGAAAAAGGGTGCCGCCGTTCGCGAGCTCGAACATGCCCTTTTTTCGGCCTTGCGCACCGGTGAACGCCCCACGCTCGTAGCCGAACAGCTCGCTTTCGATGAGCTCTGCCGGAATCGCCGCACAATTGACTTTGACGAACGGCTTGTCCGCGCGCGGACTGAGCCGATGGATGGCGCGGGCGATCAGCTCCTTGCCCGTGCCGCTTTCTCCAGAGATCAGCACGCGGCCGTTCGTCGGCGCCACCTTCTCGAGCTGCGCGAAGAGCGCGCGTATGGAATCGCTCTCGCCGATCATCTCGTAGCGGTGCTCGACGTCGGCCCTGAGCTGCTCGACCTCACGTTGCAACTGCCAGGTTTTCAGCGCGTTGCGCACCGTGACCAACACACGGTCGCGGTCGAGGGGCTTCTCGAAGAAGTCCGTTGCCCCGAGCTGAACGGCCTGCACCGCCTCGGCGAGCGACGCATGACCCGACACCATCAGCACCGGCAGCTTTCGCGTTTCCGGTTCGCTGCGGATCTTCTGAAGCGCCTCGATGCCGCTCATCTCGGGAAGCCGAACGTCGAGGATGACCAGATCGACTTCGCCAGTTTGGACGGTTTCCAGGCACTGCTCGGCCGACGACGCCTCGAGCGTGTTGAACCCGGAGCCTTCGAGCACCATCCGAAGCGTGCGTCGGATGTTCTTTTCATCGTCGACGACGAGGATGGTGGCAACCATGTAGCCACGGTTTATATCACGCTAGACGATGGCCGACCCAAAGAGTGATACGAAGTCCGTCACCAAGCGCTTCCGAGCCGCGCTCGAAGCGGCCAAGCCAGCCACCGGGGGGCTTCTGCTGCAAGACCTTTTTGTCGAGGTGATGCCGCTGCTGCCGCTCTTGAGCGAGCTGCCCGCCGAGAAGCGAGCGTCTGGCGCTTTCGAGTCCTTCGAATTTCGGGAGTGCTTCACCGTGCTCACCCTCGTCGGCCGTCGCCTTGCGCTGCTCGACCTCACACCAACCACCGCGATTCAAGTGACGCGCCTGGCCTTGCAGTCGGTGGACGCATCGAACGAGCCCGGCGTGGAGCGATTTGCGCAGCATGCTGTCGCTGCCGCGATCGAGGGATTCGTGCTCGGGCGAGAAGAGCGAGTCTCTCAAGTCGCGATGGAGTGTGCGGCCAGCTGCCTCAAACCTCTGCGCATCGATGGCTCGATCTTCGCACTAGTGATCTCGGGAGCACACGAGCCTGCCGTCCTGAGCGACTGCGTCGATGCGCTCGGTCGGGCAATGCTCGAAGCAGACGTCGAGCTGGCGATCGTCGATCTCACACAGCTAGCCGAGCCGAACCGGGACAGAGCCACTGCGATGTTTGCCGCCGATGAGATCGCCAAGATGCTCGGCGGCCAGTGCGTCTTCACGGGAGTCGACCAACGCTGGAGGGCCGCCGCCACCGATGCTCGTATTCCCCTGGACGCGATGCAGATCGCGCCGAGCCTGGTCGAAGCCCTCGACGCCGCGCGAAAATCAGCGGATCGGGACGCAGCAGCCCGGACGCCGAGGTGGCGAGCGCTGCTCGGCCGGCTGCTTCGCTGACGACGCTCCGGCCGGGCGATCGCCTCGATGCAAGTGAACGACAATGCACGACTTCTCGACGATCTGCGGGAGTCAGAAATGCCCCTGACCTTCATTGACCCAGCCGCTCGCGCTGCGGTATAAGCTCGGGGACCGCCGTGGGGGCAATTTCGCGTCAGATGGTGGTCACTTAGAGGGGAAATGCGATGCGCAGGATAGTTGCGCTCTCCGTTGTTACGGCGTGCATTTGGGCAGCGTCCATTTGGGTGGGGGGCTCTATTGCAGCGGCGCAGTCCGGTGGCGCCACACCGCCCGAAACGGGCACCGAGGCGTCGGCTCCGCCAGAAGCGGCCGTGCCCAGCGCGCCGAGCAAGCCCATCGACGCCGGCACATATGCGGTACGCCTTCGGGATTTGGAGCAACGGATCAACGAGCTGAAGGAGCAGATCTTTCGCTCGAAGGCTCGGCTTTCCCTGCTCGCTGAAACCGTGCTCGAAGGAGTCGTGGGCGGAGGCCAGGCAGCCATCGTCCACGAGAACCGCATGTCGCAGTCCTACAAGCTGGTCAGGGTGGTGTACGCCCTCGATGGCGCGCCGATCTTCACCAAGGCGGACGAAGAGGGCACGCTAGGCGATCAGAAAGAGTTCGAGGTCTACAATGGAAGCATCGTTCCCGGCGAGCACACGCTCACCGTCAACCTCGAGTATCGCGGACACGGCTACGGTGTCTTTGCGTACCTAAAAGGCTATCGCTTCAAGGTTCGCTCGACGTACACCTTCACTGTGCCGGAAGGCCGCGTATCGACGGTCCACGTCGTGGGCTACGAAAAGGGTGGTCCGGCGACTCCGCTCGAAGAGCGGCCGGCGGTCCGATACATCGAACGGGTCGAGCGTCCTGTTCGACCCGACGAAATGGGTGAGGGCGATCGCTAATGCGACCTGGCGGCGCGAGCGTATCGCCGCCCTCACCGACACTAGGCAGGGGGCGAGCGCAAAGGATTTGGCTAGGGTTCTTCCTGGCCGCTAGCCTCGTTGCGTCCCTCGCTTCGCAAGCCATCGCGCAAGATCTAGCCGCGGCGAACCGCGATCTGTCCGACCTCGAAGCGGACGCGCAGCGCTTGGTGGCCGATCCCGTCCGGCCCCTGGACCTCAAGAGCGCGACCTTCGTCGAGGAGCGCCTCACTGACGGAGAGCTCTACCTGCGGCTCGAAGACTACCTCCGCGCAGCCATTCTCCTCACCGATATCGTCGAGCACTACCCAACGCATCGCGCGTACCCCGAAGCACTTTTTCTTCTCGGGGAGTCGCTATTCTTTGCCGACGACTATCTGGGCGCACGGCGTCGCTACGCCCAGGTGATCGATCGTAGCGTTGAGCCCGCGTTTTCGCCTTACCTGCAGCGCTCCCTCAGCCGTCTCATTCAAATCGCTATCCACACGCGCGATTTCCGCGACGTGGACACCTACTTTTCGCGTCTCGATGCCATCCCATCCTCCACGCTGTCGATCACGACCGCATACTTCCGCGCCAAGTATTTGTACAACCGCGCCGTGCCCGTCGATGACGTGTACAACGCTGCGGCCAACGCTGCGATTCGTGGAGTCGATCAGGGCCGCCTCGAGCAGGCACGCAAGGGCTTTCTCGCCATTCCGAGCGGCACCGAGTTCTCCCTGCGTGCCAGGTATTTCGTCGGCACGATTCACACGCTTCGCGGCGAGTACCTCGACGCCATTGCAGCGTTTCGCGGTATCCTAGGGCACGAGGCTGCCAACGAGCAGGAGCGGGGGGTCCTCGAGCTGACCTATCTTGCGCTCGGGCGTGTGTACTACGAAACCGAGCAGTTGGAGCAGGCGGTCGAGGCGTATCGAGCCGTCGAGCAGACCTCGGCTCAGTTCGACGAAGCCCTATTCGAGCTCGCGTGGACCTATATTCGGATGGGCGATGCCATCCAGGCTGAGCGCGCTCTCGAGGTGCTCTCCGTCGCCGCGCCGGACAGCCCGCTCAATGCGGATGGCAAGGTGCTGCGAGGTGACCTCCTGGCGCGAAACGGCCGCTATGACGAAGCCGAGGTCGTCTTCGACGAGGTGCGCGCAACCTTCGGTCCCATCCGCGACGAGCTCTCGGCCAGGCGAAGCGAGCACCCCAATCTTCAAGCGTATTTCCGAGGGGTTGTCCGAGAAAACCTAGACGATTTCGACATTGATGATTTCCTCCCCGAGTCGGCCAGGCGCTGGATCGAGCTCGAGGGCGACTACGATCGCGCGCTCGACGTGCTGGCGGACCTCAGCGAGGCAAAGCAGCTCGTCCAAGAGACCAACGAGCTCGCCGATCGGATCACCGCCGCCCTGCGCGCGCCGAATCGCATCAGCGTTTTTGCCGACCTCCGCCGTCAACGCGAAAGGACGACCGGCCTCCGAAACCGGGCTGCGCGCGCCCGAGGCAGCCTCGTCGAGGCCGAGAGCCTGGTTCGGGGCAATCGCCAGGGTGAAGCGGCGCGGGTTCGCTCGCGGCGTCGCGAGGTCCAGGCCGACGTAATGAAGATGCCCGTCGACACGGAGGACTTCGTCGACCGCGACATGGAACGGCTGAGTGAGTTCAGGGCGGCCGAACGAGACCTGCAAGCACTCCGGATCGAAATCCTGGGTCTCGAAGCGCGCATCGTGGCTTCGCGGGCGGGCCTGCCCGCGATCGACCCGCAGAAGGCCAACCGGCAGGCGCTGGCCGAACAGCTCGCGGAACACGAAGGCGAAATTCAGGAGTACGAAGAGCAGCTCACGTGGATTCGGCGCCGTCTCGAAGTTGGCCGTCTCCATGTGGGCGTCGGCGACAAGCGGTACGAGGCCGATGACCTCGAACGTGACCGGTTCATCGACTTGGTCGAGCGCGAGCGCCAGCTTGCGGGCTCGGGCGGGTCGCAATTCGACGCCGCGTTCTCGCGCGTGACCGCTCTCGAGCGCCGGCTCGATCAGCGTGACACAGAGCTGGCGGCGGTCGTGAAGCGACGCGTCTCCCAGATGTTGGCGACCGTCGACAAAGAAACCACAAACCTCCGGCGGTATCGCGCTGCGCTCGGCTCGCTCGAGGGTGAGGCCGAAGAGGTCGTCGGTGCCATCACCTATCTCAATTTCAACCGCGTCCACGATCGCTTCTACGACCTGGTTCTCCGCGCAGACGTCGGCAAGATCGACGTCTCCTGGGCACGACGCGAAGACCACAGGGTTCGGATCGACACCCTCACGCGCAAACGCGCGCGCGAGCTTCAAGCGCTAGACGACGAGTTCCGCGACGTGATGGATCAAGACCAGGGCGGCGAGGGCGAGCCATGAGAAGGCGTCATCGTCTCGCATCGCTCCTGTGGATCGCGCCGCTGTTCGCGGCCTGCTGGGCGCCCGCTCCGGCTCTTGCGCAGGAGTCGGGCGCGGAGCCCGACCCTGAGGAGGCTGCACCCTGGGAAGGCGCCACGGACGTCAGCCTACCCCCGTTCCTGCAGGACACGGGCAAACGCATCGTGGACCAGCGCCCGGCCCCAACCGAGCAACAGCTGGAGGCTTTGAAACAGCTCGAAGAAGAGGTCGAGCGATTCGGCCAAACGGGGGAGGCGTTTCGCTCCACCGTCACCTCGCTGGTGCGCCGCGAATACCTTCAGCAGCGCCGGGAGCGCGACCGTTGGTACGGCGAGCGGCTCGAGTCGGAGGAGCGCGAATTGAACGAGGCCCGCGAAAGCTCGATTCGAGTCTTCGAGGAGTTCCTTCGACGCTATCCAAGCCACCCCAAGTACTCGCCGGATGCGATGTTTCGTCTGGGCGAGCTCTACTTCGAACGCAGCGCGGTCGAGTTCCAGAACTTGTACGACGAAGCACAGGCGGCTCGCGAGGCCGGCGATTTGACCGCCGAAGATCAGCTGCCGAGCTCGCCGGACTTCACACCGACGGTTCTGCTTTACAAGTCTTTGGCCCGCCGGTTCCCCGACTATGAACGCTCCGACGGCGTGTACTACTTGATCGGCTACACCCTCAACGAAATGGGACGCCCCGAGGAAGCGCTGGCCGCCTGGCTCGCGCTCGTCTGCGCCAACAACTACGACTACGATCCCGACTGGCGCCCGCCGTCTGCCGATGAGTCGCTAGCTGCACAAGCGAAGTATCCGGCGTTGACGCTCGACGGCCGCCCGCTCGGCGCGACGGTTCGGGGCGTGTTCGTCAACGCCTACGCGCGCTGCAAGCCCACCTCGGAGCAGGCCCGCTTCGTCAGTGAAACTTGGTTCCGCATCGGTGAGTACCACTTCGATGATTTCGGCGGCGACCATGCGCTGGACCTTTCGATCGCTGCATACGGGCGCATTCTGGAGAACAGCGAGGACCGCAACTACAACCTCGCCCTCTACAAAGTCGCATGGGCCTACTATCGCGCGAGCCGCTACCCCGAGGCGATCCAGAACTTCGGCAAGCTCGTCCAATGGTCGGACGACACGCGCAAGAAGACGGGCAAGGCGGGCTCGGAGCTTCGGCCGGAAGCGATCGAATACCTCGGCATCGCGTTCGCCTATGACGACTGGAACGAGAATCAGGTTGCCGATCCGGTCGAGGGCAGGCCCACGGGGCTCGAGCGCATCCAGGATGCCTCGCTCCTCCCGCAGCAGAGGCCCTGGACGCCCGAGGTCTACTTCCAGCTGGGTCAGGTCTACTTCGACGAAGCGAAGTACCCCGAAGCGATCGCGGCCTGGCGGATGGCGATTTCGAAGTGGCCGAACCATCACCGAACCCCGGAGATTCTCAACGAAATCGCGAACGCTCACCAGATGCACAACGAGTTCGAAAACGCCATCGTCGCGCGTTCTGAGCTGACGCAGTACGTGCAGGGCAGCGCCTGGTGGAACGCCAACATGGACCGCCCTTCGGAGCAGCGGACCGCCGAGCAGCTAGCCGAAAATGCGCTCATCGTCACCGCGATTCATCACCACCAGGCTGCTCAGCGGCTACGTCAGCGGTGCGTTCAGGAGCGCAACGTGAAGCTCTGCAGCGATTCGCAAACCGAGTACGGCTTTGCGGCCGACGCGTATCGCAGCTACCTCGAGCGCTACCCGAACAATCCTCAGGGCTACGAGCTTCACTACAATCTGGCCGATGCCCTTTACTGGTCGAAGAGCTACGAGCAGGCCGCGACCGAGTACGCCGAGGTTCGGGACTCGAACGTGGACGACAGCTACCTCGCCGAATCCGCCCGGCGCGTGGTCGAATCGTTGAAACGAATCGCCGATCGCGATGTCGAAGAGGGGCGTTTGGTCGTTCGCAGCGAGGCACCGCCGACGTCTGGCGAACCGCCGACGGCTCAGCCCACCGCCATGCCCGAAACGGTGCAGCGGCTGGCGCGCGCCAGGGAAATCTACCTGAGCCGCGTGAGCCCCCAGCGCGATACCGAGGGTGTGCGCACGGCCTACGACTACAACAACGCGCTGCTCCTCTATTGGTACGGCTACTGGCCCCAAGCCGAGAGCCGCTTCACGCGAATCTACGAAGAACGCTGCTCGGGCCCTGAGGCTGATGCGACGGGCCAAATCGCATGGGAGAATCTTCGCGCCATGGCGATGGCGACGGAAGACAGCGACGAGATTCGCCGCCTCGCCACCGACATCCAAGAGCGCGGCTGCACGTTCACAGCGGGCGCCACCAAGATCGACTGCAGCAAGCCCTCCAACCGCGACAAGCCGATCTGTCGCGCGGGCGCAGACCTCAACGCGCTGGTTTATCAGGACGCCCTCGACGTCTACAAACGAGCCGGCCAAAGGACCGGCAGCGAAAGCGTTCTTCTGTACGAGCAGTCGGCCACGATGCTGCTCGCCGCGGTCAACAGCAATCCGAGCGACAAGCAAGCGCCTCTCGCGCTCGAATACGCCGCTCTTGCGCTCGAGGCCACCAACCGCTTCGACTCTGCGGCTCAACTCTACCAGCGCATCATCGACGAAGTGGGGCCTCGCAAAGCGGCCGATGCCGAAGAGCAGCAGAGCCTCGACGCAATTCTGGCAAACGCGCACTTCAAGCTTGCGTATACGGCGAGCCGCAACTTCGACTTCGACCGCGCCGTCGACAACTACCGAGTGCTGGCCGATTCGCAGCGCTTCGCCAAATCGAGCGACCCGGGGGTTCAGAACAAGCGCGCCGACGGTCTCGTCAACTCGGCCATTTTGCTCGAGCGCCTACAGCGGTATCCCGAAGCGACGCAGTACTACCGCCGCGTATACAACACGGTCGACGACCCGAGCACGAAGCGCAACGCACTCTATCGCATCGCCGAGATGGCCTACCGGCAGCGACGCTACCCGCAGGCGATCAACGGCATGCGAGAGTTCATCAGGGCCTACGGAAGCGACGGAGAGGCCGGTGACCTGCTGGTTCAGGCGTACTGGCGCATCGCTCAGTCTTGGAAGGCGCGCGGCCGAATGGGCGACTACCGCGGCGCACTCCAGGAGGTGACCACGGCATTCCAGCGCACCGGGCAGCCGGCCGGGTCGATCGCAGCCGGTTACGCGGCCGAGGCGCGTTTCATCCTCGTGGACGGCAAGCTCGCGAGCTTCGAGAAATTCCAGATCAAGCCGGGCAAGCCAAAGACGGTCGAAGCCTATATCAACACGATCACCAAACAGATGAGCAACGGCGCATCCCAGGCCCAGTCGGTCGCAAACGGCTACGAGCCGGTCTTCCCCTACCGCCGCCCGCGCTGGACGATCGCGTCGTACGTGCGCCAGGGTCGCGTCTATGAGATATTGGCGCGTTCGATCCTCAACACCCCCGTCGTCATTCCAAGCGACCTGCAGCGGGTGCTCCGCAGGGCCGACGAGTACGAGCGCGAAGAGTACCAGCTCGACTTCGAGGACAAGGTTCGCCAGGTGCTCGACACCCAAGTTCGTCCGGTGGAGTGCTTCGCGGTCGCGCGCTACGCCCTAGCCGCACGCGCGGGTCGGGCCGGGAGCTTCGACGACGACTACACGCGAATCGCCATCGACCGGCTCCAAGCCTACGGCGACGAGCGCATCGCCGAGTGCATCGCCGAGGCCCAGGCCGCCGATGCCACCTTCCAGGGATACACCCCAGGCGAATTCGCACGTTCGCCCCGGGGCAAACCGCTCGAGATTCGGCCTGGAATCGCGCCACCTGCTATCAGCAAGGAGAACAACTGATGCGCACGGGGGTACAGGCCACGATTTTGATCGCTGCGATGCTGTTCGCCACGTACGGCTGCAAGGGCTCGTCGGAGCCGGTCGACTTGGAAACCAGCGCGGGCGGTGAGGCGCCCGCCGGCGGCGGCGAGGCTGTCGAGGGCGAGCCCGGCCCAGCGACCGCCGGCGGGATGGCGACAACTCCAGAGGAAAGCCCTTGGGGTGCGACGAAAGCCGAGCAGTGCCGCCGACAGGCTCGCCCCACGATGTCTTCGAGGGCGACGAAGTCGTTTGACGCTGGCGTCAGTGCAGCGGCATCCGGGGATGCGGGAAGGGCGGAGGCGGAGTTTCGAGCCGCGCTCAAGCGTGACCCAAACGCCTACCCGGCGATGTACAATCTCGGCGTGCTCGCGGACCGTGCGGGGAACGAGCGCGATGCCATCAACGACTACCAGCGGGCACTTCGAATCCTGCCCGACTACGAGCCAGCGGCGCGGGGCATCTCGACGATTCAAATCCGTCGGGGCCAAGTGCAAGCCGCGGTCGCGACCGTCGAGCCCCTTGCCAATCGGTATCGCTCCAATCTCGAGATGCAGGCGCTCTACGCCGAGGTCTTGGTCGAGGCGAGGCGCTACGACGAGGCCTGGATGACAGCGAGACGTGCGCTCAGGTGTGACGAGCGATTCGTGCCGGCGCTGATCGCTCTCGTCAAGGCAAGCCGCGCCCAGGGCCGTGACGAGCTCGCCGATTCGATCCTCGATCAGGCCCTGCAAGTCGACCCGAATGTCGCCGAGCTCCACTTCCTGGACGGTGAAAGGCTCAAGACGGAGCCCGGGCGCCTGCGCGAAGCGATGGCAGCCTACGAGCGCGCCGTTCAGCTGCGCCCGAGCTATGCCGAAGCTCAAATGGCACTCGGTATCCAGCTCCTGGCGGGCGGCAACTATTCGGGCGCGCTCTCCCACTTCCAAGCTGCGGAGCGGCTGGTGCCGACGCTTCCCGCGGTGCACGTCAATCTGGGCGACGCCTACCGGGCCACCAAGCAGTGGACAGAGTCGCAGCGCGCCTACCGGCGGGCCCTGGAGTTGCAGTCGAAGCTCCCTGAAGCGCACTACGGCCTAGGCCTGCTCTTCCTTTCCGCAGCCGGCGATTTTCCGGGCCTCGACGCACTTACGGCTTACGAGAAGGCCGTCGACGAGCTCAATCGATACAGGAGCGAAATGGGGCCGAGACTGGCCAAGGACGACCAATCGGAGGAGTATCTCCGAGACTTGGACCGAATGATCAAGCGAGCGCGGCGTCAGCAGGAACGCGAACGGGGAGGCGCCTCATGAAACGTGCAACTTCGGCGATCTTGCTCGCCCTGATGCTCGTCGCGTTGACGGCGAGCCTGGCGCTGGGTCAGAGGGCTAAGAAGCGGCAGCCCCGAGTCATCCAACTCGAAGAAATCGTCATCGAGGGCCGCGTCCAGAAACCCAACGCGTTTTACATTCTGAATCGTTCCAACCTCGGCTACGAAGTGCTCGAGCTGCGCACGAGCTTTCTTCGCAAAGTGGTTCGCAGCGTTCAAAAGGAGCCGTTCTGATGGCCCAACCGCGGAGTCCGAGGCAGGGAACCCGTCCCGGCGCGATGACCCAGGCCATGCAGGCCGTTCCGATGAAGCCAGCGGGCTCGAAAGTCCTGCGCGTCGGCCTCTTTCGAGATAAGAAAATCGTCGAAGAACGCATCGTTCGGCGGCGGGAAACCGTCTCGATCGGTACCGCGGCCAAGAACCATCTCATCATCCGGTCTGGAACGCTGCCTCCGAAGCTCGAGTCGCGGTTCGAGCTCTTTCAGCTGGTTGGCGACGACTACATCCTGAACTTCACGGGCGAGATGACCGGCAAGATCGCGCTGCCGGGCGGGGTGCAGAAGCTCGAGCACCTGCGTGACACCGGCGCCGCGCGCAACGCGGGTACCCACTACCAGATCAAGCTCGCGGATACGTCGCGCGGCAACATCAGGATCGGGGATTTCACCGTCTTCTTCGAGTTCGTCTCGGCGCCACCGATCACCCCGAAGCCCCAACTGCCCGCCGCGGTGCAGCGCGGCTTCGTCAAGAACATCGACTGGACCTTCACCACCTGGGTGATTTTTTCGTACATGCTGTTCTTCGGTTTCATCATCTACATGGAGAACGCCGACTGGAAGGTCGACAAAGGCGTCCAGGAGGTGCCCGAAAACCTGGCGCGCCTGATCTTCGAAGCCCCCATGGAGCCGCCCATCGTTGAAGAGGAGCCCGTCGAAGAAGGCGAGGGCGAGGAAGAAGAGAAAGCCGTGGGCAAAGCGCCCGACAAGAAGCCGGTGAAGGCCGAGGGAAGGGAGCCGGTGGGTGCAGAGCCGGCGGGCGCGACCGCCGAAGGCCGTGCGCGCATCGCAAAAGAGGCTGCCGCACAGGCCGAAGCAATGCTGTTAGGAGCGTTGGGAGGCTCGGGCGGCGCTCTTGGTGATGTGCTCTCCGGCGGGGCGGTCACGGGCAACGCCGCGGATGTCCTCGCACAGGCATCCGGAGTCGGTGTCGCGACCAAGAGCGAGGCGGGCACGCTTCGGACGCGAAGCGGCGGGGGAAGCGGCCAGAAGGCCGGCCTCGGCTCGCTCAAGAAGGGCAAGGGCGCCGGAAAGGCCGCACAGGAAGGGCAGGCGGTCGAAGAGCGCCAAGTCCGAGGAAACGTCGGGCTCAACAGTGGAGGGGACATCGGCGGCAGCGGCGAGTTCGATCAAGCGCTGGTTCAAAGGCAGATCAAACAGCGCCTCAAGTCGATCACACGCTGCTACGAGTCCGAGCTCCGCAAGAACCCGAGCCTTTCGGGCAAGGTCACCGTGACGTTCACCATCCAGGAGCGTGGCAATGTGACGAATGCCAAGGCGACCGAGAATACGACCGGCAGCCCCGCCGTCGCGGACTGTGTCATGCGAACCATCAGCCGCTTTCGCTTCAACCCGGGACCCGATGGGGGCAGCGTGACCTTCCGTTATCCCTTTGTTTTCCAGCCTCAAAATTAAGTTCGTCATTGGTGCATATTTCCTGCTTAACTGTATTGTGTGTACGTTGACACGAGAATCATGCGGCGTATAATCGTCGCAAGTTTAGGGGATCGTTGATGTTTAAACGAATGGGAACCGTGGGACAGGCAGTGCTGGCCGCGTCGTTGGCCGTAGGGAGCCTCGGCTACGCCTTCGCCCAGGAGGCCAGCGACTCGACGGTCGACGTCATCCAGGTCGAGCCCATCCGCGCGCCCGAGAAGGGTCGAGCGCTTTCACCGGCGGCGCAGGCCAAGGCGGCGCGCAGCGCGATGGCAAGCGCCTCGGCGAGCTGCGCGGCGCAGTCGAGAGCTCTCAAGAGCGCCAAACGTGAGAAAGACATCATTCGAGCGACCTGCCTCAAGGACAAGCTCGACCAGTGCAAGGCCAGCCTGCAGAGCATGAAGCGCCGGCAGGCGGCCCTCGATAAGGCGATTGCCTCCCGTGATTCCGGCAGCAGCAACCACGAATTCACCGTGATCGGCGTCCTCTCCCAGAAGTTCAAGGCTCTGACCCAGGCCGCGAACCAGTGCGTGGGGCAAGACCTTTTCGACACGGGCGAGACGCAGGTGAGAGAAGAAGTCGACCTCTTCGTCCCCGATGAGAATCCTGTCGTGATCGACACCGTGCCGGACTGGCCGATCCCATTTATCCCGCCACCAGTCAGTGGAGTCAGCTAACCAGCGGATTGGTGTTCGTATGGGTGGGGGGAATAAGGGATCATGCGCTACTGCTCGAAGTTAGAGCTTGCTCTGGCTTTCGTAGCCATCTTGGGCGCAGCGCTGGTGCCCGCAAACGCCCGCGCGCAGGGCTTTATCGCAGATCGCGCGGCCAGGGAGGGTCCTGGTTTCAAAGCTGGACGACTCGTTTTGCACCCGGGCCTATCGGTCGCAGGCGGCTACGATCCCAATGTCTTCCTTCAAGACAGCAGCGAAGAAGACTCGTTCATGCTTCGGCTCACGGGATATCTTGACGTCGCCACCGAGGGAGCTGAACGGGCGAGCGAGGGCGAGACGAACAAGGCCGAGCCGCAGAAGATCCAGTTTCGCGGTGGCCTCGGCGCGAGTTACTTGCACTACTTCAGCAATCGGGTCCGCGACAACGTTGGCGCGGACGCGCACGTGGACTTCTCATACAATCCTTCTCAGGTGTTTAGCCTGCAGGTGCGGGACACGTTTCTCCGAACTGTGCAGCCGTTCTCCGACCCGAACACGGAGGAAGGCACCACGATCAGCTACGGCCGCAATAGGAACTCGGCGACGCTCGATTTGGTGGGCCGGAGCAAGAGCCAGGTGCTCGAGGGCCGGGTGGGCTATACCAACGTTCTGCAATTCTTCGATGCGAGCATCTACCAATACGGAAACAACATGACCCATCACGTGCCGGCCTCATTGAGTTGGCTGTTCTTTCCGACTTCGGCCCTCGTCTACGACTTCGACTACGCCCACGAGAACTTCGAAAACCCGGAAGAGATCCTCGCGTCTCCTACCCTGCTATCCGACAACAACCGTGTCTCGAACTCGATCGGCTACAACGGCGCGATCACCGAACGCTTCTCCCTCACCGCGATGATCGGATATGCGGCCGGATTCTACGAGATCGGAGAAGACTTCGACGACGTCATCGCCCGCGTCGACCTGCGCTGGCAACCTCGACCGACCATCTCAGTCTCAGCCGGCTATATTCGCGACGTCCGCCCGTCTTTCATTGGCAATTACGTGCTGGTCAACCGGCTCTCCGCGGACACGCGATTCACCCTCTTGGGCGCA
>CAMYJN010000008.1 GCA_947258625.1 uncultured Polyangiaceae bacterium
ACGGGCTTGGCCCGCGCATCTTCCGCTATGGGTCGAAACTGGAGGCGCCGGTCAGGATCGAACTGACGAATGGAGATTTTGCAAACCTCTGCCTTACCACTTGGCTACGGCGCCGCGGCTGCACGGTCTAGCGCTTCTATCGGCGCTTGTCACGCAGCGTTTTCACCTTAGCCAACGACCGGGGTGGCACGCCAGACCCGTCGTGGTAGGCAATCCTACATGACAGCAAAGGACTCTTTTAAGAGCCGGGTTACGACGCATGCGGGAGGCCACCAGGTCGTCATTCACCGCCTCGACGCGCTGACCCGGGCCGGCTTCAAGGGCATCGATACGCTGCCCTACTCGATCCGCGTGCTCTTGGAGAATCTCCTTCGCTTCGAGGACGGCAAGACGGTCACCCGCGAGGACATCGAAGCGGTCGCCGACTGGGACCCCGCCGCCGCGCCCAGCACCGAGATTGCGTTCCGCCCATCCCGCGTGCTCCTCCAGGACTTCACTGGGGTGCCTGCCGTGGTCGACCTTGCTGCGATGCGCGATCAGTTCGCGAAGATGGGCGGCGACCCCAGCCGAATCAACCCCCTGCAACCGGCAGATCTGGTCATCGATCACTCGGTGCAAGTCGATTCGTACGGCTTGCTCCGATCGTTCGAAGACAACGTAAAGCGCGAGTTTGAACGCAACCAGGAGCGTTACCAGTTCCTGAAGTGGGGGCAGAGCGCGTTCGAGAACATGCGCGTCGTACCCCCCGGCACCGGCATCGTTCACCAGGTCAATCTCGAGTACCTGGCCAGCGTGGTCTTCACGCGGGAAGCCAACGGCCAATGCATCGCCTATCCCGACAGCCTGGTCGGTACCGATTCGCATACGACGATGATCAACGGCCTGGGCGTGCTCGGCTGGGGCGTAGGCGGAATCGAGGCCGAAGCGGCGATGCTCGGTCAGCCGATCAGCATGCTCCTTCCGCAGGTCGTCGGCTTGAAGCTCACCGGCAAGCTCCCCGAAGGTGCCACCGCGACCGACGCGGTTCTCACCGTGACTCAGATGCTTCGCGAAAAGGGTGTCGTCGGGAAGTTCGTGGAGTTCTACGGCGAGGGAATGGAAAACCTGGCCCTGCCGGACCGAGCCACCATCGCCAATATGGCGCCGGAGTACGGTGCGACCATGGGCTTCTTCCCGGTCGACAACGAAACACTCGCGTACCTACGCTTTAGCGGACGCGAACCATCCCATGTCGACATCGTGGAGCGGGTTCTCAAAGAGCAGGGGCTATTCCACACGGCGAGCGCGCCCGAGCCGCGGTTCACCGACACGCTGGTCCTCGACCTCGGAGATGTGGTGCCCTCGATCGCCGGGCCGAAGCGCCCGCAGGACCGCATCGCTCTACGCGAGTCAAAGCGGTCTTTTCAGAACGTGCTGCAAGGCTTCGAGGCGCCCGCGGACAAGGGCGTAGAGGTCACGCGCGGGGACGAAACGTTCACCTTGAAAAACGGTGCGGTGGTCATCGCGGCGATTACGAGTTGCACGAACACGTCGAACCCTTCGGTCATGTTGGCCGCGGGGCTCGTGGCCAAGAAGGCCGTCGAGAAGGGGCTTCAGACCAAGCCCTGGGTGAAGACGAGCCTTGCCCCCGGGTCGCAGGTCGTCACCGAGTACCTCAAGGAATCGGGACTCATCGAGGATCTCAACACGTTGCGCTTCAATCTGGTGGGCTACGGTTGCACGACCTGCATCGGCAATTCCGGTCCACTCGATCCAGAAATCGCCGAGGCGGTCAAAGCGCATGACTTGGTCGTCACCTCCGCCCTGAGCGGGAATCGAAACTTTGAAGGGCGCGTCAATCCGCTGACCCGCGCAAACTACCTCGCATCGCCGCCGCTGGTCGTCGCGTATGCGCTTGCCGGCACGATGAACATCGACTTCGAAAGCGAACCGATCGGGCAGGACCGCGGGGGCAAGGACGTCTTCCTCCGCGATATCTGGCCCAGCCATCAGGAAGTCACCGCGACGCTTCGCTCTTCGGTCAAGAAAGAGCAGTTCGTCGAGCGCTACGCGGTCGTGCTCGAGGGGCCTCCGCAGTGGCGCGAAGTGCGCTTCGACGAAACAGATCGCTATGGCTGGGACCCGGAGTCGACCTACGTTCGCCTTCCTCCCTTCTTCGACGGGGTCGAGGTCGGTGAGCCCGCACCTCCCAGCGACATCGACGGAGCCCGCGTGCTTTGCTTGCTCGGAGACTCGGTCACGACGGATCACATTTCTCCAGCCGGTTCGATCGCGCTCGACAGCCCCGCGGCGAAATACCTCAGAGATCACGGCGTAGCGCCGCGGGACTTCAACAGCTACGGCAGCCGCCGTGGCAACCACGAAGTCATGATGCGTGGGACGTTTGCCAACATCCGTCTTCGCAACCTGTTGGCCCCCGGCACCGAAGGCGGCATCACGCGCTATCTGCCGACCAACGAGCAGACGAGCATCTACGAGGCCTCGATGAAGTACCAAGAGGCTGGCACTCCGCTCATCGTCATCGCTGGCAAGGAATACGGCACGGGCTCCTCGCGCGACTGGGCGGCCAAGGGCACGCTGCTCCTCGGCGTTCGCGCGGTCATCGCCGAAAGCTACGAGCGGATCCATCGGTCGAACCTGATCGGCATGGGGGTCCTGCCACTCGAGTTCGAGCCAGGCCAGGGCCGCGCTGCCCTTGGGCTCAACGGCGAGGAGACCTTCACGATTTCCGGGATTTCCGACGGTTTGGTTCCCGGCAAGTCGCTTTCGGTCCGCACGGACGACGGCAAGTCGTTCAGCGTCAAGGCACGGATCGACACGCCCCAGGAGGTCGAGTACTTCCTAAACGGAGGCATCTTGCAGTACGTCTTGCGACAGCTTGCTGCGCGAGGGTAGGACTTGCCGCAGGCCCCATGTCACTCGTCTTCGTAATCTCACCGCCCCGTGCGGGGTCGACGCTGCTCCAGCGGATGATGGGAGCCCACGCCGAGATCTTCACACATCCGGAGCCTCATCTGATCTCGCCGATCGCGCACCTCGGTGTTTACGACAACGTCGACAAAGCGCCCTACGACCACATCAACGCGGCGGTGGCGACCAAGGCCTTCATCGAGGGGTTGCCCGGTGGTGAGCAGGATTATCTCGATGCGCTGCGCGCGTACACCGACACGCTCTACGGTCGAATGCTGTCGACGAGCGAAAGCAGCTATTTCCTCGACAAGACGCCCGCCAACGCGCTCGTGCTGCCTTTTCTCCAGCGTCTCTATCCGGACGCGAAATACGTCGTGCTGACTCGGCATCCGCTCGCCGTTTTCAGCTCCTACGCGAACAGCTTCTTCGACGGTGACTGGCGCGGCGCTCATGCGTTCAACCCGATCCTCGAACGATATGTGCCCGCCATGGCAGCGTTTCTGCGCGAGCGCCCGGTTCCCTTGCTGCACGTCGCATACGAAGATCTAGTCACGGAGCCCGCGCCGCAGCTCGAGCGCATTTTCGCCTTCCTCGGGTTGGAGAACGACCCTGACGCAGTCGAGTACGGCAAGGCGGCGCCTGCGAAGAGCGGGATGGGCGACCCGATCACGGTCAACCGTGAGGACCGGCCCGTGGCCGATAAGATCGACAAGTGGGCAGCGGAGCTCGCCCATGACGCAGACAAGCGCGCTCTCGCCGAGCAGATGATCGCGCGGATTGATCCGGCCGACCTCGAGGCCTGGCAATGGCCTGTCGACGCGCTCTGGGCTCCCATCGAAATGGCGGGCGGCGCCCCTGCGCCCAAACCCGCGCGCAACAGCTACACCTTCCAGCGGCGCGTCATGATCGCGCTCAAAAAGGACATTCACAGCCGGCCCCACGGCAAGATCGTCAAACGCGTGAAGTACTACTGCGACGTCCTGCTGCGGGACTAACGCAGCGTTGCGATGACGACCTGAGATTCGGTCGCGGCGCTGATCGTCTCACCCTTGAAATCGCCCGCATGGGATTCCACCTCGAAGCCGTTGTAGTGCAGCAGCGCTTCGAGCTCGGCCGGGAAGAACTGCCTCTGCGTGAGCGGCGTGCAGAACGAGCGGCTTTCATCGTTCGGGTGTTCGAAGTCCATCATGACGGTTTCGATCTGTGAGACCGGGTCATAGCTGAAGTACTCGCTGTATCGATATCGAGCGCCGTCGCGTGGATGGGGGACTTCACCGCCGCGATAGCGCTTGGTTGGTTCTCTGGCGAGGCTGGTCGGGTCCGGAAGCAAGACGTCGAAGGCGAACCGGCCCCGCGGTTCGAGGTGATGGCGGACGGTGGCGAAGCCTCGCTCGATCTGCTCTCGCGTGTAGAGGTGCATCCAGACGTTGAACGGCGCGATGACGAGAGGGAACGTTCGGCGCAGCCGAAGACGTTCGAGTGCCCCTTTGCGGAGCTCGATCCGGTTTCTGGTCGCGCGCGGCAACTTGTCGACGCGCTCGCGGGCCCGAGCCAACATCGGGGCCATGGGTTCGACGCCAACGACCTCGATGCCCGCTTTGCCGATCGCGATTGCCACGCGGCCTGTGCCGACACCGAGCTCGAGGACCGGACCGCCCGACGTAACGGCCAAATCCATGTAGAAGCGAACGTCGTGGCGGCGGCGGCGGTACGCCTGGTCGTAGTACCGTCCGTCCTCGTAGTGCGCTTCCGATCCAGTCGCGCCGCGAATGGCTTTTCGCTTAGGCACCTCGGTCCGCCAAGTGTGTGGCAAGCTCGGCAAAGCCTACGCCGCGGTCGCCGTCCGTGACGTAGCGAGGCGGGACCGGGAGACGGTCCAAGTGTTCCCGGACGTTTGCCACGCCGACGCTCTTTGGGAAACGGGCAAACGCCGCCGCGTCATTGCCGCTGTCCCCGACGAAGACCCATCGATCGATCTCTACGCCGAGCTCGATACCGAGGACCTCGTGCAGGGCGCGCGCCACCCCTTCGGCCTTGTCCCAGAGCCCGGGGACTGCATGCGCATGCACCGTGGAAACCGAAGTGCGTGCACCGAGGTCCTCGATCAGCTCGACCAGCGCGTCGATTTCCGCCCGAGGCAGGGCCTGTGTCTCTCCAATGTCGAAGGCGAGGTCGCAGCGGCGGTGGCGATGGTCGTTCGTCGTGGTGATCTGTGGCATTGCCGAGGCCACTTCTTGGCGAACCGTCTCCAAGAGCCGAGACTGGGCCTCACGCTCCAACTCGTCACAGAAATAGCCCTCGTGCGATCCGGAGGCGTCGACCCAGGCCCAGCCTGCACCATTTTCGCCGACAGCAACCCGGACGGGCCAAATCCTCGCGATGACGTCGGTCCATCCGAGAGGCCGGCCGGTGACTGCAACGAGCTCGAAACCGGCGCCGGCCAATCGGTGCATCGCGGTGTATGCAACCGGCTCCAACACGCCATTCCGGGTCACCGTATCGTCGATATCGAAGACAAGGCCACGAATACCGGCCGAATCCAGCTGTCGATAGCTCTCCATCTGGGCTCCCCATACCATACCCATGGGCTTGCAGACCGGTTCCCGGCAGCGTACCGTGATCGATAACGGAGGGGATACCGTGCCCAATCTTGGATTTGGCGAGCTAGTCATCGTTTTCTTGATCGTGATGCTGATTTTCGGCGCGGGACGGCTGCCTCAAATCGGTGAAGGGCTCGGAAAAGCCATCCGAAACCTCAAGCGCGGTCTCGACACCGATGACGACATCGATGTGACCCCAGAGGTCACCCCGGCCGACAAGCAAGTCCCGAAGACCTCTGCTTCCCGTGCCGAAGACGCTGAAGTCGTCGACAAGGTCGAGTCCAAGTAGCACTCAGTCGCTGGGCGGCTGCGATCGGGTGGTCCGCATTTTCAGGATCGTCTTGCAGCTCAGGCGAACTGTGGCGGCGAGCTCTGATGATGTCGCCGCTTCGCGGAGCTCCGCCCTCCGCAGAAGAGGCGAGAGCAGAAGCGCGACGTCGAGCGGGGTGTCTGGGTTGCGGACTAGCGCATTGCGCGGCCGGTAGCGAACGACCCAGCGGCGATCGCGGTAAACGGTGTGCAAGACGTTTGGATCATTGGGGCGCGCCGCACAAATTCGGATGACGTCATCTTCGGTCAACGAAGGGTTCTCGAGCAGAATGCGAACGACATCTGCATGCGGGTCCCGCACGACACGTTGAATCAAAGTACGGTCGTGTGTGCGCGCGAGCGATTTGCGTTCGCCGAGGGTGAGCGGCCGGCCCCGACCAAAGTCCGGAATGCGTCGCTTGTCCTCGGCGGGGGCATCTTCCTCGACGGGTGGCAGGACGAAGTCGGCAACCTCATGGAGCTCCGCATGTCGCGCTGCCATCCCGAGCTCGAACCTGCGTTTTTCGACTCGCGGCTCGAAGAGCGCCCAACCCAGTGCAAGAAACACGAGTTGCGCATCGGCCCCACCTCGCGCGGCTCCCCGGTACGCATCGTCGAGAAGCTGCACGCCGTCCTCGGCGGACAGGGACTCGAGGCGTTCGCAGATGAGGCCGACGCGCATTTCGAGCTCTTCCAGCCGGGCTAGCCTTCGAAAGAGGTCACCAAACGATGTCGCCTGCTCCACGGCCTCCGTACCCCTCTCACCAGCCTAATGAGGGCATCGAAAAGCGCCAGCTTGACGCAGTGCGTTGCCGGGCTAGCCTGAAATGAAAGATGCCAGAGCCGGAACAGATTCGGGTCATCAAGCGCTATGCGAACCGCAAGCTCTACGACACCCGCGAGAGCAAATACGTCACCCTCGACCGCATCGCCGAGTTCGTCCGAAACGGCGAAGAAGTCAAAGTGCTCGACAACCGATCGAAGAACGATCTGACCAAAGTTACGCTCGCCCAAATCATCTACGAAGAGCAAAAGAGCGGAAATGCCACGACCTGGTCGGTGCAAAGCCTTCGTGGTTTCATCCAGGAGGGGCGCGAGAAGTTCCTCGCCTCGTTGAAGGAAGGCCCGGTGGGCAAGCTGGTCGGTCGTGCCGAGGAGCTCGGAACGGAAGTCTATAACGCGGCCGATGATCGCGTTCGCGGCGTTCTTGAGAGCGCCGCGAGCCACGTGAAGCAGCTGCAGGGCGAGGTGCTCCGGCTCCAGACGCGCATCGAGGAGCTCGAGGCTAAGCTGCGGCAGGGGTCCCCAAAAGACGAGCCGCCTGATAACGTGGAATAATTCCTGATTTGAGGGGTTCTACGAGCAGGCATGCCAAGGAAATCCAAGAAAGTAGAGACGCAGCGGCGGCTTTTCGAGGCGGAGGCGCGTCCCCACCTCGACACGCTCTACTCGATGGCGCTTCGGCTCACTCGCTCTCCGGTCGATGCCGAAGACCTCGTGCAGGATACGCTGGTGCGGGCCTATCGTTTCTACGATCGCTTCGAGGCAGGGACGAACTTCAAGGCCTGGCTTCTGAGAATCCAGATGAATAGCTTCGTGAACCGCTACCGGCGCACCCGCCGCGAGAGGCAGGTTTTCGATGGCCCGATGGCGACGCCGGTCGGGGAGGGCGTGATGAGCCGCGCAACCATGCGTGGCCTGACCGACCCGGTGGGCGATGCGGAACGTCAGTTGATTGCGCAAGAGATTCGACGAGCGTTCGAGGAGCTTTCCGATGAGGCTCGCGCGATGGTCATGCTCGCCGACGTCGAAGAGCTCTCGTACAGAGAAATTGCCGAGGTCGTCGGCTGCCCAATCGGCACGGTCATGTCTCGGTTGCATCGCGCTCGCAAGCAGCTTCAAGGCTCTCTTCAAGCACACGCCGTGCAACTCGGTATCATCGAAGAAGACGACAGCGATGTGGCAGACCCGATTCCACTCGAAGCGTTTCGTGCACGGAGGGAGGCCAAGTCATGACTTGCAAGCTCGTGCGGCGTCACCTTGGCGCATTCATCGATGGAGAGCTCGATCCTGCATCACAGATCGAATTCGAGCGTCATTTGGAGGCGTGTCCGGTTTGTCAGGAGCATCTCGCCTTCGAACGCTCGTTTGGTCAGCAGGCGCGCGAGGCGATCATCGGCGTTCATGCGCCCGAACATCTTTGGAGCAGGACGCTTCATCGTTTCGACGAAATCGATGCGACGAGGGCGGAACGCACTTCAATCGAAGCGCGGCCGATGCGCTGGCGGCAGACCTGGCCCATCGCAGCGGCGGCGGCGGCGGTTCTGATCATCGGCAGCGTCATGGGGCTGCCGGAGAGCACCGCGTACCAGGGCGCCGGCATGCTGCAAGACGTCGTGAATCTGCACTCGCAGGCCTTGCCCTCAGACGTCCAGGCCGAGGCGCCCCAAGACGTCGTGCGCTATTTCCAGGGCAAGACCCCGTTCCCGGTGAAACCGGCACAGTTCGCGGAGCCGGGCATGAGGTTCGTCGGCGCTCGCTATATCAAGGTCGGTGCCCATCCGGCCGCTGCGCTCTACTACAACCACCACGGTCGGCGCGTCACACTGCTGGTGTTTCAGTCGCCCGAGATCGTTCGGAATGCGCATCGCACTCATGTGGGCGGCCGTGAGCTATTTTATCACAATGTGGGTGGCAACGTGGTGACGATCCGCCAGCATGGCGGCGTGAACTATGCCTTTTTCGGAGATCTGGATCGCCCGGTGCTTTTCCAGCTCGCAGCCAACGCTCGCGTCGCCTACTGAAACCCGTCGCGTACCCTGGGGTTTCCCGGGTCTCCGACGTTGACAGAGCAGCGGCTCGGCCTCTATTATTTTTTGACGAAGGCGTAACTTTGCATACGCTCGGGGGGCTGGATTAGACGCGGTTTCGTTTCAACGACGAGAACGCTGCTAACCTTGCCTTGGGAACCGAAGGGGAGAGCAGATGTCGGAGGACAACATGTCGAGCGATGTGCCAACCAAAGCGGGTGAGCCAACCGAAATCGACGACGAAATCGATGAGTTTGCGGAGAACGCCTTCGACGCGCTCTTGATGGGCGGCGAGGCGAAGCAGCCTTCGGAGAGTCCTGAGGTCGCCGAGGCCGCCGACAACATGGAGGAGGGCACCGGCGACTATGAAGACGTGGAGCTCGATGACGTGATCATGGTTTCGGACGTCCCAGCGGACGAGGTTTCTCACGCCACCTCGCCCCCATCGGCACCGCCCGCCGCGTCCTCGGCGCCACCGGCGTCTGCCCGACCGGCGACGGCACCGCCTGCACCGAGCGATGGCCTGGTTGCCGGCCAAGTCGAAGTGGCGCGTCTGCGTTCCGAAATCTCAGGGCTCAAGGCGAAGATCGCCGAGTCATCCGGTGGCGTGTCGAGCCGGCAATTCCTCGATCTACGCGAATCGCTCAACACGAAGGACAAGCAGATCCTCGACCTGCGCGATGAGTTGAGCGGGCGTGACAAAGAGATCATCGATCTCCGAGATCAGTCCATCGGCCTCGAGCGTGCACGCGCTGATTTCGATGAGAAGACGGCCCAGCTCGAACACGCTCTGTCTAGCGCACAGGAATCGATCGCGAGCCTGACCGAGGACAAAGAGTCTGCGAACAAGCGCTACGAAGACATCAAGGATCGGTTCGAGCGCGAGAAAGCAAAGACAGAAGGCCTCGAAGCAGAGCTCGCACAGGAGCGGGAGGCTCGGGTTGCCGACGTCGAAGCCCTCAAGAGCGCGCAGGACGCCGAGACGGCAAGGCTTCGCGTGTCCCAAGAAGAAGCATTGGATCTGATCAAGGCCGAGTCTGCGGCGGCGCTCGCCGCCGCCCGGGAAGACAACGAAGCGGCTCTGCACGCGGCGGCGAGCGAGAAAGAGACGGCGCTTGCGTCCCTCCGATCGGAGCTCGCCGACGCGCAGGCTGCGGCATTGGCGCAAGCCGCCGCGGCGGCCGATGCGGCCCGGCAAGAGGCACTTGCCTCGCTCAGCCAAGAGCTCGAAACGGCTGCTGCGACCAAGCTCGCCGAAGCCGAGGCTCAGTGGCAGCGCACCATCGAAGAGCGCGAGGCCTCGATTCAAGCCGAGAAGCAGCTCGAGATCGAGACGCAGGAACAAGAGCACTCGAAGCAACTCGCGACCTTGGGCCGCAAGCTTGCCGACACCGAATCTGAGCTCTCGGGGGCACGCGAGCGCGAGACGCTTAGCGCAGACCGTGCGCTCGAGCTTGAAACAAAGCTCACCGAAACCAGCACCGAGCTCGAGGGCACCAAGACCCTGCTCACTGAGACGCAGGGGCTTCGCGATCGATTCCAGGACGAGCTTGGCCACGTCAAGGAAGCGCGGGATGCGCTACAAACGGAGCTCGACGCGAGCCTCGGCACGGTCGAGAGCCTCGAAGGCAGCAAGCGCGATCTGGAATCGCGCGTCGGGTCGCTCGAAGCGATGAAGTCACAGCTCGAATCGAAGCTCTCGATGGCCGTGGAGAAAATCGCGACCGACGACGAGCTTCTTGCCCGCGTGCGCAAAGCGATGGCGATCGGCCTCAGCTTGCTCGAGGAGCAGGAGAAGAACACCTACGGGAACGCTACCGAAGAGACGGACCACGTTTCCGAGGACGCCGAGTAGGCGCAGGGCGCGTCGACGCTAGGCCCGGTGCGGTTGGGATGGCGTCGTCCTTCTCGACCGAACGCACCAGCGCACCCAGGTCACGCCGTACCAACGGGGGCGGCGGCACGTCGGCCAGCATCGAAACGAACGCCGCGGCGTTGCACGGTCTTTCCTCGGGAGCAGCGGCCAGCAAGGATTCAATCGCGTCTGCCATTGGCTTAGGGGTGTTCGGGGCTGCTTCGTGAAGACGCTCATGCCGGCCCGTACGCGCACGGTCGAGCGTTTGCATGTCGCTGCTGCCATCAAAGGGACGACGCCCGGCGAGGCACTCGTAGAGGAGCACACCGAGTGAAAAGAGGTCGGAGCGGGGACTGCACTCGTGTCCAAGCGCGTACTCGGGCGCCATGTAGGGCACCTTTCCCTTGAGTGCGCCGCTCTGGATGCTGCCAGGGAGGTTCGTGGCTTTGGAGATGCCGAAGTCGGCGAGCTTGATCTCGCCGGCATTGCTCAGCAGCACGTTCGAGGGGGAGACGTCGCGGTGGATGATGCCGGCGGCGACGCCGTGCTCGTCTGCCGTGTGTGCGAAGTCGAGTGCGGCGCCGAGGGCGTGAGCGAGGTACGACGTGAGCCCTGGGTCGAGCGATTCGCCTCGGCGGCGTAGGTGACGCAGCGCTGCGCGAAGGTCGGTTCCTTCGATCAGCTCGAGGGTGAGATAGTGGGCGCCGTCGATGATGCCGAAGTCCAGCACGCGGGCGATGTGCCCGTGGTGGAGGAGCGCCGACATGCGGGCCTCTCGGCGAAACATCTCGATGAAGTCCGCCTCGTCCGCGAAGGTCGGCAGGATTCGCTTGAGACAAACGCGCTGCTCAAAGCCGCCGGGACCGCGTCGGATGGCGACAAAGGTCTCGGCCATACCGCCGACACCGAGTCGTTCGACCAGCTCGTAGTCGCCGAAATGCTCGGGGGCAGCGGGGGGCATGAGCGAAGGACGATAACATAGCGCGACTGTGATGCTCGACCGCCCGGCACTTTGGTCTGGCGATTGCGGGCAGGGCGCGCAGCAAGGGAAGCATCGGGGTAGGTTGGCTTGACCCCGAGCGGGGAAACGTCAACGACTGTGCGGCCGACGGGGTTCTGAGGAGGCACAGGCAAGCCCGGACCGGCCGGCGTGTTTCAGTATGTCGAACAGCGATTGTCACGCAAGCGATGCGCGCCTACTCTCCGAACGAAAAATCTGCACACCGGATCCTGAAGTGTCCTAGGAAATCCCGCCCCTCCACCGGGCACGCCTCTTGCATCTGCGTAACTGCACTCAGGGCGCACGCCGCCAGAACCGGGAGGTTGCTTATGCGTTGTGGCAAAGTTCATCACCGAAGTGGGAGCCGTGTGCACGCTTTTCCGGTGATCGCACGGATTGCGAACCACGGAGGTACGGCATGACTTCAATGGCGCGTGTGTTGCTCGGTCTCGTGGTGTTCAGCACGAGCTTCCTGGGCGGTTCGTTCCAGCGTGTCGAGGCACAGATCATTCCGGACGTCGCGTCGCCCGAGCAGCAAACAAGCCCCGCAAACGCCTACGGTATTCGCTACGCCACGCGGAAGCTGGTCATGCCGAAGGGGATGATGCGCGGGACCTTCGACGTCGTGATCGGCGACGTCATGGACGAGACCACGGCGACGATCAACCTCGGCGTCGCAATCTCGCCCGTGAAACACCTGGAAGTGGGGTTCTCGCGGTACAGAATGGGAAGCTACCCCAACCCCGACGTTCTGAGGGCCTTTGGGGGCGATGGTCTAATTCCGATCGTTGCGCAGGGTGGCCAACTGGTACCGGTCGGCTCGACCAACGAGCGCGGCTTCGGCGACATGTTCGCCTACGCGCGTGCCGAAGTACCGACCACGTCGATTCTGGACATCGCGTTCGACCTAGGCTTTTTGATTCCCACGGCGTCCGAATTCGGAGTTCTCTTCGGCGTTCCAATCCGCTTCCACGTCGGAGAAGTCTTCGCGTTCGATGTCGGACTACTGATCAACCTGGACAACATCGGCGGGGAGGGCAGGAACATCACCTCCATATCCCTCCCTTGGAACCTCGTCTTCAGCGTGACGGACATGCTGTTTCTTAAGCTCGACAGCGGTTTCAATGCCCTCGACGTCGTCGAGGGTCGTGCCTTGAAAACGTTCCCGTTTGGGTTCGGCGCTGGAGTCACCGTTACGGGTGATCGCTTCATGAGCGATATTTTCGCGGCGTTCTCGTGGCCCGTCTTCGGGAGTGTCGATCCGCGCGAAACCACGACGGACATCTGGACCGTAACCATTGGCGCGAACTTCTACTCGCCCGTCCTCTTCTGAGGCGTTTTGTGGATGAGGCTGTGGCTTCGCAGGTCATATTGGCCTCAAACCCGAGTGCGGGCGCACCGCTCCAGCGCCTGATGGTCAAGCCTGACGGTCAAGACCGACGTCGATGGCGGAGGGGTCCTTGGCTCAACAAGCGACTCCGAGGTCGCGTGACCTGCCCCCGGAATTTCGGACCAATTGAAGTATGGCACGCCATTACCGTGATTCCAGGGTCAACACACTGAAGAGAACTCCCACAATTTCTCCCACACACCACGAAACAACCAGAAACGGCACGCAACACCCGGAAACAGGTTCCCCTCAGTTTTGCGGGGATTTCTCAATGATTCTGGTCAGTCAGTTGATGTAGGGGACTTTCCCCTTCAGTGCGCCGCTTTGGATGCTGCCCGGGAGGCTGGTGGCTTTGGCGATGCCGAAGTCGGCGAGCTTGATCTCGCCGGCGTTGCTGAGGAGCACGTTCGAGGGCGAGACGTCGCGATGGATGATGCCGACGGCGACGCCGTCCTCGTCCGCGGTGTGCGCGAAGTCGAGGGCCGCGCCGAGGGCGTGAGCGAGGTACGACGTGAGCCCTGGGTCGAGCGATTCGCCTCGGCGGCGCAGGTGACGCAGCGCTGCGCGAAGGTCGGTGCCTTCGATCAACTCGAGCGTCAGGTAGTGGGCGCGGTCGGCGATGCCAAAGTCGAGCACCCGTGCGATGTGCCCGTGATGCAAGAGCGCCGACATGCGCGCTTCTCGGAGGAACATTTCGACGAAGTCGGCGTCGCCGGCGAAGGTCGGCAGGATCCGCTTGAGACAGACGCGCTGCTCGAAGCCGCCTGGTCCGCGTCGAATCGCGACAAAGGTTTCGGCCATCCCGCCGACGCCGAGGCGCTCGATCAGCTCGTACTCTCCAAAGCGTTCCGGGGTAGCGGGGGCCATGAACGGGTCAAAGTACCATAGCCGCGCCCAACCGCCCGTCCGTTCGATCTTGCGGTCGCGGGTAGGGGCGCACAGCGGGTGCGTCGTGTTCTGCAGCCGGGCCTGCGCGGACCGTATTGAAAGCGGTCTACCCGAAGCGGACATCAGTAAGCCCGATCAATGCTCCAATATCTTCAGAGCGTTTTCGTAGTCCCGCTGCAGTGACGGATTTTCAGGCCCGTTTTCAATCGCCATCCGGTAATAGCGGATGGCTTCTTCAATCTGCCCGCGGTCAATCGAAATCACGGCAAACCCCCAGAGGGCTAGTTGGTTTTTAGGGTCCAGTAGCCAGGCCTGATTGAATCGCTTGATTGCCGTGGAGCAATCTCCTCGGTAGAACATATTCCATCCAACGCGTGCAGCATAGTCGGCGGCAGCTTCGCGGCTCCGACCGCCCTCGGTCATCTGTTTGATATATCGCTTGTCCGCCCGCTTCTGGTCCGCGGTCTTGTGGATATGCGCGTACATGGGCAACTCGTTGATCGGATAGTCGGCACTGCAGGCGGGCGCGCTGCGCAACTCGAAGCTGTCGAGGTAGTACGTGATGGGGCCGCCAGTATTCGTTGTACCGAAGGCCCAGCCGTGAACCTCGGACAAGCCCAGACCGTCTACGGGTGCACCGTTGCCGACTTCCTTGCGGCGCAAATCGTCGAAGCGGACGATCACTTGCTTCCATCCGGAAAAGTCATCGGTGAAATCGTAACCGTAACGTTCTGCGTCGTCTACCGTCGACGAGTCCATTGATCGACCGTATCGTTTTCGAATATGTGCAGAAAGCCAGCCCAGCCCGTGACATCGAAATCCAACTTCAGTGCGTTCTTGCCGGCTGCCTTGTCAGCACCTGGCGGATGGGTCGTTGTCGTAGAGATGCTTATGGCGCTACTTCCATCGGTAAACGTAACGAAACCAATTGGAATTCCAAACTCGTCTTTCCCAGACCGCAAGCCGGACTCAAAATCATCAAAGACTCCCGCTTCGACTCTTGTCGAGCCGGCATCCGCTGCACGCGGGGGACTTTTTCGTGCCTGATCAACTTGCGCCTCGAAAGCGGTCATACCGACAGCCGTGGCTTTCTTCACTAATCTGTCGCGCGCTGCTTCGGATGTACCCCTAGCGCTCAGCTTCGCATCGGCAAACAACTGGTGATGGGAGTTCAGCAGAAACGAAAACGCGTTCTGACCCTGTCGGTCAAAGACGTAGCAATGAATGCCAAATATGGGTTGACCGTTGACGGGCCAAACGAGCTCCATGAAGAGGTGGTAATCGGCAGCAGACGTCTGGCCCTTCAGTGTTTCTGCAATCCGCTGCATGTCGTTGAGGAATAGATCCCACTGAGATGTCGCTTCCAGTCTTCCCAAATCGACACGGCCCGATCCTGCTGCGGCGGCCGCAATTTCGTTCTCGCGGATCAAGGCAATGATCTGTTTCTGTGATGGGAAAGAGTGCGATGTTCTATCGGCCTTGCGAACGATGGTGGGATAGACTGCAATCGTCGCCGTATCCACCGCATTGAGAAACGCAGAAGTGTACTCGCTGTACGGACGAAAACCGGGGTCGCCGAGTTTGTCGTCGCTCTCATGCGCCAACGCCGGGAGCGACAAAACTGCGCCCAGCGCGCAGAAACATAGAAATCCGAATAAGTAACGCACGACAACTTCACCTTTGACCGACCAACAGGCCGGTCACACAAAGCAACGTGGGTCGTCACCAAACCCGTCGCTATACGTAATTCTTTAGTCCTTGTCTGGCGCGCTCGGCTGTCCCGAGCAGGCGCGGGCTGCAGGGTAGGGCGATTTCATCTTTGCCTACGTGACCTGCCTGGCATCACTTTCGTGAAGCCAGCAAAGCGTTCATCCACTGAAACGGATTGCCAGTTCCCGTGTAGACCGGGGTGACTTCCCTCTTTATCTTCAACAGCTCGTACACGCCAATCTGGGCAGAGCGAGTTGAATAATCCACCAGAAATACACAGTCGT